>JAYTOM010000134.1:0-36596 GCA_043747765.1 Actinomycetota bacterium | reverse complement strand
GCGGGGGAACTCGTCGGCGTCGTCTCACTGCGCGACCTGATGCGCGTCGCCCAGATCGGTCCGGTTGACGTGCCCCGAGGATTGAAGGGTGTAGTCGTCGCAGACACACAGGTCGGTGACGTACGTGGGACCGAGGGGTTCTACCACTATCGCCAGTACTCGGCGATCGACCTCGCCGAGCAGTGCCCGATCGAGGATGTCTGGCGGCTGCTGATCGATGGGGCCCTGCCGTCCACCTCCGATGAGCGAGCCAACTTCATCTCCGAGGTGGTTCCGCTACGCGTCATCCCGCCTTCCGTTGGTGCTGTGCTGCCGGCCATCGCCGCAACGAGCGAACCGCTCGAAGGACTACGGACGGCACTCTCCCTCGTCGCGGCAGAGCGTGGCATGCGGGCCACGATCGACATCGATCATCAAGCTCGTCGCACCGACGCGCTCGTTCTGTGCGCCATCACGCCCACGCTCCTGTGCGCGTTGTACCGGCTGCGGCAACACGAGGAGGTCATCGAGCCGCGAGACGATCTCGGCTACGCAGCGAACTACCTGTGGATGCTGACGGGACGAGAGGCCGACGAACCGGAAGTGACGGCGATCGAGCGCTACATGATCTCCACGATCGATCATGGATTCAACGCGTCCACGTTCACGGCCAGGGTGGTGGCGTCCACAGGCGCCGATCTCGGGGCGTGCGTGGTGGCAGCGATCGGAGCGCTGAGCGGTCCGCTGCACGGCGGTGCTCCGAGCCGAGCACTCGCACTACTGGAGGTGATCGAGGTGCCGGAACGGATCGACGACGTGGTGCGGCCGATGATCGTGCGTGGGGACAAGATCATGGGCTTCGGGCACGCCGTCTACAAGACCGATGATCCCCGGTCGGTGATGTTGCGTCGTGTTGCGCAGGGTCTCGGGCGCGATGATGCCGGCCGGAGTTTCGTGGAGTTCGCGGTGCAGGTCGAGAACCGGGTGATCGCCTTGCTCGACGAGCTGAAGCCGGGACGGGAGATACGCACGAACGTCGAGTTCTACGCCGGCGTCGTGATGGAGATGTGTGGCGTCCCGCGGTCGATGTTCACGCCGACCTTCGCTTCGAGTCGCGTCATCGGCTGGTGCGCGAACATCCTCGAACAGGCCGCCGACAACAAGATCATCCGCCCGAGTGCGCGTTACGTGGGCCCACCACCGCCGCAGCCCGTGCAGCCTGTCGGCGAGCGGCGCCCGGGCCGGTGACGTCGGCGATACATTGCGTCGATGACCGAAGGTGCACCGCGGATCGGACTGGTGCTCGGAGCAGGTGGCGTGGCCGGTGGCGCGTTCCATTCGGGTGTGCTCGCCGCCCTCGCCGAATCGACCGGTTGGGATCCACGCACGGCGGCGGTGATCGTCGGCACGTCTGCGGGTTCCATCACGGCTTCGGCACTCCGCGCTGGCCTCTGCGCAGCCGACGGTCTGGCGCGGGCGCAAGGTCGATCGATGTCTCCCGACGGCGAACGGCTGTTGCGTTCGGTTGGCCCGCAGCGTCGACAGCCTCTGCGTCCGGCGCCGCAGGCTCGTGGCGCAGTGCACATCGCCGCAACGCTCGCTCGGGCGGCTGCCCGGCCGTTTGCTGCGCCACCCTGGGCGCTGTTCACCGGACTCCTTCCGGAGGGATCGGTCAGCACGGGCTTCATCTCCAACGCCGTCGCCGAATTGCTGCCAGGCGAGTGGCCGAGCAAACCGATGTGGATCTGCGCCGTGCGACAGCGCGACGGTCGGCGTATCGCGTTCGGCTACAAGGGCCGGATGGCGCTTCCACCGGAGGCCGTCGCGGCATCCTGTGCGATCCCCGGCTTTTTCAGTCCGGTGATGATCGACGGTGAGGCCTACGTCGATGGTGGCCTGCATTCGCCCACCAATGCCGATCTGCTGGCCGACAAATCGCTCGAGCTGGATCTCGTGATCATCAGCTCGCCGATGTCGTTGAGCGGTCGCAGCCTGCGAACGGGCGGAGCGCTTCCGGTTCGTCGATGGGCGGGTGCATTGCTCGACACCGAAGTCCTCCGTCTGCGCCGTCGAGGGATTCCAGTGGTGGCATTCCAGCCGACGGAAACCGATCTGGCGTTGATGGGTCCGAACGCCATGGACCCGACCAAGCGGTCGGCGATCGCCGGCCAAGCCCGCACGTCGACGTTACGGAGACTGGCTCGGGCCGACACCAAGATCAGGCTTGCCAAACTGAGCGGCTGAACTCTGCAATCCTGACCTTCGCGACCGAACGTCTGTGTCTTCGACGCAGACCCGTCAGCCGACGAGGAGCTCGGCGAGGCGGGCGAGTCCAGGCAGGTCGTGTACGTCGACTTCCAGCAACGGAACTTCGCGAACCGGTACGCCATCGGCGACAGCGATCAAGTCCGTCATCTGCTCCCTTTCGGAGGCCGCCAGCGCGGTCAACTCGCGGTGGTATGCCACGTGCTCGGACAGCGGACCGATCTCGCCGAGGTCAGGCAGAGCCGTCAGCGGCGGAGGGAGAGGATGGACGAGGTTGATGACAACGCTGTCGAGGCCGAAGCCTCCGTCGATGACGGCGTTGGCGAGGTGGGTCGACTCCGAGATCGCCTCCGCTCGAGGGCTGGAGACGAGCACGAAGGCCGTGGTCTCGGCACGAAGCAGATCGGCAACCTCTCCGGCGCGCTGCCGCAGACCCTGCTCCATTCCCGAAAGTGAGCGCAGGAATTCGACGGTGTCCTCGACGAGCCGGGGGCCGGCCAACCGCCGTACGACCCACAGGAACGCCGACGTGCCCGCGTTGGCGACTCGGGCGAATGATCTCGACGGCATAGTCAAGGCACGGTAGATCGGATGGCTGAGGAAGCCGACGAGTCGCTCGGGCGCCTCGAGCAGATCGATCGCATCACGCGATGGGGGAGTGTCGATGATCACGAGGTCGTAGTCGCCACTGCTGTGCAACTGGTGGAGCCGTTCGATCGCCATGTAGTCCTGCGCGCCGGCCAGCGATCCGGCGATGCTCCGGTACACCGGGTTGGCGAGGATCTTGGCCGCCTTGTCGGGTGACCCGGCGCGTTCGACGATCATCCGGTCGAACGTCGTCTCGGCATCGAGCATGAGCGCGAAGAAAGCACCGCCGTCGGCGCCGACACCGATCACATGATGAGGATCGAACATCTTTGCATCGACGTCGATACCGAGCGCGTCGGCCAATCGTCGGGCCGGGTCGACCGTGACCACGACGACACGCCGTCCGGCGTTCGCGGCGGCGATGCCGAGCGCGGCGGCGCACGTCGTCTTACCGACCCCACCAGGCCCGCACGTGACGAGCAGCGTTGCGTTCGAGACTGCATCGGGGAGGCCGGACAGCGCGCCGAAACTCATCGTTGCGCCCTGACCGGCACGGACAGTGCGTCGGCCATGATCTCCAACTCGGCTGGACCGAAGTCGGCGGTGGGCAGACGGGGCAGGATGATGCGTGGGAGCGCGAGTTCTTCTGCCAGTCGAGCGAGTTGGCGACGCTGCACGTCGAGCCGGCTGCGACCGAAGTCTGCCGATGCTTGGAGCGCAGCGATGTTCGCTGCGGACAGCTTGACCCGCTGAGCTTTCGCTGCCGCCGAAACCGACATCGCCAGCCCGTTGCGATCCGGCCAGCACGAGTTGACGACGAGTGGAGCGAGCGCCAGCCCAAGCGCCTCCTCGAGGTCGTACGCCAACTCGATCACTTCGTTGACCGGTGTCTCCTCGGCCAGTGTGACGAGCAGGCCCTGGCAACGGTCGCGGTTGGCGAGCATTTCAGCCACTTCGTCGGCTTGAGCACGGACCGGACCGTTGGTGACCACCTTCTGCAGCGCTGAAGCGGAGCGGAGGAACGAGGCGGCGTGACCGGCCGGCGGAGCGTCGACGACGATCAGATCGGCCGAGTGTTCGCGCTCGAGTTCCTTGATCTTGCCGAGCACGAGGAGATGTTCGAGACCGGGCGTGGCGGCCGCGATCGAATCGAGCGAAGCAGCCGTTGCCGCCTTGCGTAGCACACCGCTGATCCCTTTCAACTCGAGATAGTCAGCGAACGCTTGCTGCGGCGGGATCGTGCGACCGCGAATCGTTCCCGTCGCTCTCGAACTGCTGGAGCGGACGGTGCGCAGGACCCGGTCTTCCTTGTCGAGCGGAGCACCGCCGAGCAGCGGGCCCATCCCGGCTCGACCATCGACGGATATCAGCAAGACGTCGGCGCCGTCGCGTGCAGCGAGGAGGGCGAGCGCGGCGCTGACCGTGCTGGAACCAACTCCACCTTTGCCCGCTACGACGACCACGGTCGCGTCGGTGACCCAGGCCGGTTGCACAGACGTGAGGGTAACGGAAGACAGCGGTCTTGACCTACGACCCGTTCGCCGCAAGATACGCGGCTGATTGCTCGCGGACGAGTTGGATCAAGGTCTCCTGGGTGACGTTGAGGTCGATCGTGTGCAGACCCCAGTTCGGCGTGCCGTCACCGGGAATGTCGTCGGCCCGAGGATCCGCAGGATCGGCGTTGACGGTGATCGCGAGGTAATGGTACCCGTCCGCCGTGACCGTGCACTCTGCCGTCACCAGGCCCGGCAGATCGACGAGGCTCGTGGTGACCTTCGCTCGGAGAGCGGGATCGCTGAGAATCCAGTCGCCGGCCGCGAACGCATTGTCCAAGGTGCCGGGGCCGCCAGCGAGATTCGCCGGATTCGTGCACGCCGAATCGGTGGTGGCCCCCGGTTTACCGAACGGTGCACCGACGAGTGGCGGCACGTCTGCCCGATACGACTGGAAGGTGATGATGCAACCGAACTGATCGTTGCGCCGACAGAGCGGCATGTGCTGCGTGTCGCCCCCGAGATCAGAACCCTTGGCCACCTGGAACGACGTGCCGGGCAGGATCGCCGAGATGATCAGCTTGCGCTCGGCCGGATTGGGGTCGATCTCCTCGCGGAGCAGGCGTTGAACGTGGAAGCTGCCCTGCGAGTGACTGATGATGACCACGGGGCGACCGTGGTTGTCGTTGACCAGATACGAACGCCACGCGTCGAGCACATCGGCGTAGGCAATCGCCCACCCGTCGGCCAGGTTGCCAGGTGCCTTCCCGAACAACCCGGCGATCGTGACCGAGCGGTACACCGGCACGTACATCTTGCAGACCTGATCGAACCGCGCCGCTTGGTACTGCGTCACGCCGATCTCGCTGTCGGCCGTCAGGTCGCTGTTGTAGGTGGGGTCACCGCTGCTGGTCGGATAGACGTAGAAGCAGTCGATCGGCGGATCAGCGGCAACGGCATACGGCACGGCGGTCGCCGTACCGTCTGCCGCGACCTGGGTCAACGGATACGACTTGTCGCAGATGTCGACCATGTCGCCGCGACAGATCCAGTGCGCCGGATCGCTGTAGATGGCGCTGGTGTAGGGCGCGATTGCGGTCGCAGCAGTGGTGGTTGCCGGTGCTGCGGTTGTTGCCGGTGCAGTGGTGGTTGTCGGTGCAGTGGTGGTTGTCGGTGGTGCGGTGGTTGTCGGTGCGACGGTCGGTGCCGCGGTTGTCGGCAGTGCAGCTGTCGGCGCGACGCTGGTCGGCGCTGTCGAGGTTTCACTGGAACATGCCGAGACGATCAGCACCGTCGCCGCGAGCACACCGGCGAATCGAACCCCACGTGTGACATTGCGCATAAGTCGACAGCGTAAGCCGGTGCGGACACCCTCGCGTCTGGAAACATGAAGGTGCGACCCAGCACTCTCCGAGTGTCCCCCGATCAGCATTGTGAGCGCATTGTGAGCGATCAACTCGATACACGCACCGGCTGGCTGAGCCCCGACCAGATGGAGAACATCCGTGCCAACGTGCCGATCGTCTACGTCGACGCAGTGCCCGTCAGGGTCAATTCACTCGGCAGAGTGACTCACATCGGCCTCCTCCTCAAGGTCGCTGCCGACGGCACGATCAGCCGGATGTTGGTCAGTGGGCGCGTGTTGTTCGGCGAACGTATCCGGGACGCGCTGATCCGCCACCTGGAAAAGGACCTCGGGCCCGTCGCGCTCCCTCGGGTGCCGACCAGCCCGGCGCCCTTCACCGTGGTCGAGTACTTCCCTGACCCGGATCAGAGCGGTTTCCACGATCCTCGTCATCACGCCGTCAGCCTCGCCTACATCGTCCCGGTCGACGGTGATTGCACGCCGACGCAAGAGGCGCTCGACCTGACGTGGTTCACTCCGGAGGAAGCCGTCGGCGACTCGGTTCGCAAGCAGATGACCGGTGGCCACGATCGCCTGATCCGATTCGCGCTCGCCCACGTCGGCGAACTTCCGTAACGGTCGCCGCTGTCGTTGGTCCGCTCCGGCCTGCCGTCAGCGGCGGCGGGACTTCTTCTTGTGCAGTCCCACAGGATCGCGACGTTCGAGCGCCGGTGCGTTGACCGAGGTGAGTTCGTCGATCATCAACTGGATACCGTTCTTGTCGACATCGACCGGATCGCTCGGCGCTTCCTGGATCTGCACGACGTCCGGCTTCTGCTTGCCGGTCAGGGCCTGGTCGAGACCGAACATGCCCGCCCCGAGCGCAGCCCCCATCGTGCCGTGGCGGCGACGGGCGCTTTCGATCACATCGCCTGGCTCCGACTCAAATTGCACGGGTGCCTCGTAGTCATCGAATGGCCCGTCGTCGCTCGTGTCATCGCTCGTTCGGACGACAGGATTTTCTGCAGAATCGTCGAGATCGAGTGTGTCGTCACCGTCATCGGGTCCCGAATCCACACGGTCACGCTATTGGCAGAGATGCATTTGCATCGTCTGCGACGTGCCCAATACCGTGCCACCAGGACGGTCGCGAGGACTATCGCATCAGCGCCTCTGCGCGTGAATCTAGACTGCGGTTCGTGCTAGAGGGGGATACGAACCACCGCACCGCCATTGCGCTTCGCACGGCGTTGGTCGGCAAGCCGATGAAGAGCTTTTCGGCGCCCCGACTCTCGGGTCCGACGCCGCCGATTGGCCGGACGATCGAGACCGTCAACATTCGCCGCAAACATCTCGAGATGATCTGGGACGACGGGCTCACACTGCACACCCACATGCGCTTTGTCGGGGCCTGGCACCTCTACCACGTGCACGAACGGTGGCGGAAGCGGACCGATCAGATGCGCGTCGCGATCGAGGTCGAGGACTGGGTTGCGGTCTGCTTCAACGCTCCGGTGGTCGAGACATACCGGCAGTTCGACCGCTACCGGCATCCCGGCTTCGGCCGTCTCGGGCCCGACCTCTGCCATCACAACGCCGATCTCGACGAAGCCGCGAACCGGTTGCTGGACTACTTCGATCCGGAGATGCCGATCGCCGAGGTCCTCCTCGATCAGCACGTTGCCTGCGGGATCGGCAACGTCTACCGCTGCGAAGTGCTGTGGGCGGTGGAACTCAGTCCGTTTGCGGCCGTGGGTTCTCTGACCGAGGAAGACGCCCAACAGGTGATCGCCGCATCGGCGCGACTGCTTCGTGCCAACCTGAACGATTCACGTCGTGTCACGGTGCCGGGTCTCGGCGCAGGCCTGACTGTGTACGGCCGAAACGGTCAGCGTTGCGGGCGTTGTGGCGACACAGTCCAGGTCAAGCGCGTCGGCCAGATGAACCGACTCCTGTACTGGTGCCCGGGCTGTCAGGCTCGCCTTGATTCCCGTCCTGCGCCGACGCCGCCCGGTGGCCTCGACCGTCCGATGGATCCCCATCCGGCGGCGACGATGTACTTGTCGACGCTGCCATGGAACCGGAACCCCGTCGAGCCCGAACCCCACGCTGACACGGCCTGAGCCACTCCCTGGCGAAGTCGGGACGTCGCCGGCGGGTCGCGGTCAGTTGCCGGCGGAGACGTCGGTTGAGACTGGGTCAGTTGCCGGCGGAGACGTCGGGTTCGGCTCGCAGACCGTTGATCACTGCGTTCATCAGGCCCCGGTGGACCTGGCCCCAATTGGTGGATGGATCGCCGACGAACTTCATCTCCAGGCTGACCGGACCATGGCAGGCCGACCAGAACATCGTCGCCGTGTGCATCGGATCGCCGATGCGGATGATCCCGGCGTCCATCGCCCGTTCGACGCGATCACTGAGTGCCTGCAGCGCTGCAGCGGCTGTCAGCTTGGCGCGTTCGGAGATCTCGTAGCCGGGAATCGCCCGGTCGAACATCAACTCGTATTGACTGCGGTGCGCCAGTGCGAACTCGCGATAGCGCTGTGCGCATCGTTCCAGATCGGCGAGGGGGTCGACGGTCGCGTGAATCCGGTGGATCACGCCGCTGAGTGCTTCGAAACCCTCGATCAGCAACGCATCGATCACGCCGTCCTTGCCGCCGAAGCGCGAGTAGACGTTCATCGTGCTGCCACCCGCCGCAGCGGCGATGCGGCGAATGGTCAGGGCCTCTTGGCCTTCCTTTTCGAGCAGGGCGCGGGCCGCATCCAGAATTGCCGATGCCGATTCGTCGACGATTCGTTTGGACACACGTGAACCGTACCGTTGGTTACCGGTGGCGAATGCCACGTGGACAACTGTAGCGATTTCTATAACACTGTTATCACAACGTTCCAAACGTTACGACGATTCGGGAGGATCAGATGAGCGAAGCCACGACGAACCAGGCGGTGACCGACGCAGAGACAGATCGCCGCAGATGGATGATCCTCGGGGTGCTCTGCCTGTCTGTCTTCGTGATCGTCATCGACGGCACCATCGTCAACGTCGCCCTGCCGACGTTGGTCCGCGAACTCGGGGCCACCACGAGTCAGTTGCAGTGGGTCGTCGACGCATACACGCTCGTCTTCGCCGGGCTGCTGCTCGCCGCCGGGAGCCTCGGTGACCGTTTCGGTCGGAAGGGTTTCTTGATGGTCGGCATGGCGCTGTTCGGTCTCTTCTCGGGTCTCGGCGCGCTGGCCTCGTCACCCGGGCAGTTGATCGCCGCCCGCGGCGCGATGGGCATCGGAGCGGCGCTGATCTTCCCGGCGACGCTGGCCATTCTGGTCAATGTCTTCCGCAATCCGAAGGAACGCCCGAAGGCAATCGCGTTGTGGGCTGCGACGAGTGGCCTGTCGGTCGCCCTTGGTCCCGTCACGGGTGGCTTCCTGCTCGAGCACTTCTTCTGGGGTTCTGTGCTGCTCGTCAACGTGCCGATCGTGATCATCGCGATCGTCCTGATCGCCCGCATCGTTCCGACCTCTCGTGACAGCACGATCCAGCGGTTCGACCTGATCGGCATGGTGCTGTCCATCGTCGGGATATCGCTGCTGGTCTGGGCGGTCATCGAAGGGCCGGCCAACGGTTGGGTCTCGCCGAAGAGCCTCGGGGCCTTCGCAGTGGCGGCCATCCTGCTCGCCGCATTCATCCGGGTCGAACGAAGCAGCTCACACCCGATGCTGGACGTCGGTGTGTTCGGCAACGCGCGATTCACCGCCGGCACGGTGTCGGTGACGATTGCCTTTTTCGCCCTGTTCGGCTTCATCTTCATGGTCACCCAGTACTTCCAGTTCGTGCGTGGCTATGGCACCCTGTCGGCCGGAGTGCACACCGTTCCATTCGCACTCTTCACGGGCATCGCCACGCCGTCGTCGGCCAAGCTCGCCCAACGCTTCGGCACGAAGCGGATCGTCGCAGCGGGTCTTGGCCTGATGGCCATTGGACTGTCGGGTGCCGGTGTTCTCGGCACCGAGTCGCCGTACATCGCGGTCGTCCTGGTGATGTTGTTCCTCGGTGTCGGACTGGGCTTCGTCAATGCTCCGGCCACCGAAGCAATCATGGGATCGCTTCCGCCCGAAAAGGCCGGTATCGGATCGGCCGTCAACGACACCACTCGTGAGCTCGGCGGAACCCTCGGTGTGGCCATCGTCGGAAGTCTCTTCTCGTCCGTCTACGCTTCGTCGCTCGTCACCGGCCTCAATGGCTTGTCCATCCCGGCGGCCGCCCTGGCCGCGGCGAAGGACAGTGTCGGGGCTGCGATCGCGGTCGCAGCGAAGGTCGGCCAGACGTTCGGCCCAGCCGCCGCTGGCGCCTTCAAGCAGGCGATCGACAACGCCTTCATGGACGGCTTCCGGATTGCTTCGTGGACAGCTGCCGGAGTCGCGCTCATCGGTGCAGCATTGGCGTACCGGTTCCTGCCGGCTCATGCCGAAGGAACCGACGTCGAAGGCGCCGATTTCGAGGGCATCCGAATCGACAGCGCTCAGATCGGGGTGGCCAGTTCGAGGGCGTCCGGTTCGAAGGGGCGGCCGAACTCGAGCCCGCCTGAGTTCGAGCTGGCCGTGGCGGGGGCGATCTCCGAGCTCGGCCACGCCAGATGTGGCGGAACGAACAGTGATCGTCGGCGGGAAACGGCGCGCTGTCGAAGCGAGGCAATGGCACGGTCGTTCGACGGATCTGGCTGATGTCGGCCCGGTGTCGTGGCAGCTGCTGTGGGAGGCACTCGCGGTCGATGTCCTCGATCCGAACGTGGGAGCGATGTCGTCGCTCGGTCTGCGCGGTCGGCGAGTTGGCTTCAAGAACGATCCGGCCAGCAATTACCACGAGGAGTGGCACGGACGGTGGGTCCAGATCCGCCAGGCCGATGTCGGACATGGGCGAATGCAGACGGTCACCTGGGTCGGTGCAGCAGCTCCGCCATTCGAGATCGTTGCCGACGGTGATCGGATGATCGGGCGGGTTGCCCCGCCATCGGTCGCGATGATGTTGGGTGCACTTGCAAGATCGCGAGTCTGGGCCGACGTCGACCTACGAGGCGGCGATTCCGGCATCGTCGCCCGGCGGATGGTGAAGCCCACGCAACCACAGAGCTGGATGTACGACCTCTGGCTGGTCGAAGCATGTTGGCGAGGCCACTCGCCGCCCCGGCAAGTGATCCCGCGGAGTGGACGCTCCCGGCTTGATCCGGCTCAGACGGCAGCGCCGGCCCGTTCGCCGTCGACGACGGCTGCATGCGCTCGGCGTGGGGCCACGCAGTCGCCGACACGCTGCACGCTGACGCCTGCTGCCTTGAGATCGATGTAGAGCCACTCGAGGGGATTCGGTGGCACAGCCAACACGACCCAGTCGGGGGTCCGCGAGACGTTGGTTCCGGTCGGGTGGTGCAGCAGGTTCAAGGTGCCGCCCTCCATGCCCATCGGCACCAGGTCGGTGGTCTGGAGAATGCCCTTGGCGCTGGCCCGGATCCACCAGTTCACCATGTCGAGGGTGATGCCGAGGTCCTGCCCGACGACCATGCCATTGGTGACGATCTCGACGTTGCAGCCACGATCGGACAACAGCTCCCCGACCGACGTCGCGTGATGGAATCCGATCTCGTCGATGACGACCACGTCGCCGAACGGTTCGGCCGAACCATCCAACACGTTCTGCACATCGCACACGTTGACGGCGTCACCGGGCACCCACCACGGACGGTTGGGCTCGGCACCGGTCGCAACGATCACGTGATCGGGCCTGTGATCGGCGACGAAACCTGGCCACACACCGACGCCGTACTCGATGGTCACACCCAGTCGTCGGCATTCGGTGAGCTGGTTGCGGATCATGTCGCCGAACTCGGCACGGTTCGGCACGCTGGCTGCGAGGCGCACCTGGCCCCCCGCGACTTCTTGCTTCTCGTACACGTTGACGAAGTGACCGGCCCGAGCAGCGGAAATCGCGGCCTGCAGACCAGCGGGGCCGGCCCCGACGATCATCACCTTCTTCGGCTTGCTGACGAGTTTCGCCGGACGCGCCGCATACTCGGCCTCACGACCGGTGCGAGGGTTTTCGATGCAGCCCAGCCAGCGGTTGAGGCCCATTCTGCCGACGCATTCCTGATTGCAACTCAGGCACAGGCGTGTCTCGTCGGTTGCCCCGGCTCGTGCCTTGGCAGCGAAATCGGCGTCGGCGATCTGGCCGCGCACCACGCCGACGAGATCGCAGTGGCCTTCTGCCAACGCTCGTTCGGCCTGGAGCGGATCCTTGAACCTGCCGACGCCGACGACGGGAAGATCGACGGCCTTGCGGATTGCGCTGGGAATGAACATCGCGTATCCGGGCGGGACGTGCATGCTCGCCTCGATCATGAACAGACTCGCGGTCGCAACCCCGATCGAGGTGTTGATGTAATCGACGTGGCCGGTCGCTTCGACGATCGTTGCGATCTCCACCGCTTCGTCGATGGTGGTGCCGCCCTCGATCAGCTCGTCGCCACAGATGCGCACGCCGAGGGCGAGTCGGTTCCCGATCACCTTGTGCACCGCGGCGACGATCTCGACCAAGAGCCGGGCCCTGTTGGCCAGTGGACCGCCGTAGTCGTCAAGCCGTTTGTTCGTCGCCGGGGAGAGAAAGCCGCGTACGATCGACGAGTGGCTGCACTGCAGTTCGATGCCGTCGAAGCCGCCTTCTGCGCAGTGCTCGGCAACCAGTGCGTACCCGGCCACGATCTCGTCGATCTCGGCGTGGGTGATCGCCTTCGGCACCTCGCGGAACAGCGGATCGGCGACGGGTGACGGGGCCCATACGGGCAGCCGGCTGAACATGCTGCTGGCCTGCCCGCCGTTGTGGTTGATCTGGGCGAAGATCGGTGTGCGGTGACGGTGTACGGCGTCGGTCATCAGCCTGTAGCCGGGTATCACGTCGCGATGGAACCCATGGATCAGCTTCTCGTACGGCCAATCCGTCGGGTGCGTCGAGTGCTCCTCGGTGATGATCAGCCCGGTGCCGCCCGCGGCCCGCGAGGCGTAGTAAGCGGCATGCTGTTCGGTCGCCTTGCCGTCACGGGCGTAGTTGGTGAGGTGCGCGCTGAACACGATCCGGTTGCGAACCGTCACCGGCCCCAACTCCAACGGCGTCCACAAGTAACGGTATGCGCCCATCTCGCTGGCCAGCTAACCAGCTTTCGCGAGTGCTTCTGTCCCCTCTGGCGCGCTTTTCGATGCAAACTTCTGCAAGCACTCGCGAACGGTCGACGTGCTTGCATTTGTGAGCAGTCGAAAGCGCGCTTGACGGGACGAAAGCGCTCGCGAAACTAGTCTGGATCTGAGAAGCGCTTCGGGTCGACGATCAGCAGGCCGGCTTCCACGACGAGCCTGGTCAACCGCTTGCCGGTGCCCCGCAACGTCAGAGCGGCGTCGTCGCCGATCTCGACGTACGGGGCGATCGCCATCCGGTCGGTTGCCTCCTCGATCGCCTGGCGCTGGGCACGACCGGCATCGGTGAATGCTCCGTTGGAGTCCACGATGCCCTTGGCGGCCAGTCCGTCGACGCCTTCCTGCCACTGGTCGTCGCTGTACGCCCGCGTCGCCTGCAGGGCAGCTTTGGGTACATCGCCCGATGCGGCGTGGGTGATCAGCGCCTCGAGGCCCGTCAGACCCTCCATCGTCAGTGCAGCGATGTGCCCGTCACCACGGAACTCGCGCAGCAACGTCTGCCCGTGCCACAGCACGAGGTGTGGTTGATCAGGCCATGGCAGCGCGGCATGAGCGGCGAAGAGAGGCCGACCTTCGAGGCGTTCACAGGCAACGAGAGCGGCGCGTTGGGTCAGCCCGGCGGCCTCGGCCAGCTCGACCGATTCGATCACTTCCTCACCGAATGCCCGGCGCAACGACGAGTCCACGGCGTTCAGCCGAGCGGTCAGCATCGCGGCCGGTGACGTGAGCGACCATGCGTTCTCCATGCTGTGGCGAACGAGCGACGGGTTGAAGTTGTAGAACGTGGCGATGACGACGTCAGCAGAGACTGCTCCCATCGCAGCCACACGCGAGATGAAATAGCCCGCGCGCGGCTTGACGATGCCGACTGCGGCGTACGCGGGTGGCGCGTCCGGTGTGAAGTAGATCATCCCGTGCACAGCTTCCATGCTGCGCCACGTCTTGCGTGCCGTGAGTGCGTCCATTGGCCGAACCGTAGGACACCGACCTCGCAAGCGACGTGCTGAGCAGATCGGCCAAGGCGCGGTCGTGCGTAGTCTTGGAAGATGGCCGATGAAGAGAACTCGATGGACATGACGGAGACCGAGCGCGAAGAGTTCCTGGCCGGCGTCCACGTCGGGATACTGGCGATCCAGCGCACGGACAAGGGACCACTCGCGCTGCCGATCTGGTACCAGTTCGTGGACGGCGAGGTGATCATCGGAATGGGAGGGAATTCGTTGAAAGCCAAACTGCTGCGCGCAGCTGGCCGGGCGACGATGACGGTGCAGACGGAGACACCGCCGTACAAATATGTGTCGGTCGAGGGCCCGGTCGAGATCGTCGCCGAGAAGCGCGACGACTTCGAGATGGCATCTCGCTATCTCGGACCCGAGTTCGGCCGCTGGTACGCCGACAACAATCCGAGCACCGCTGAATCGGTCATCGCTCATCTGCAGCCCGAGCGCTGGATCAGCTGTGACTTCGGCAAGGCGATGGGTTGATCGCGCCGACGTGGCTCGATGATCTGCGGCTGCAGGCCGGTCCGCCGTTCGTCAACATGGGCATTCATGCGCTCGACCCCGACCGCTGGCTCACCGTCGACGACGACCGGGAAGAGGATCTGGCCTATCGCAGCCGACTCCTCGATACGAAACGGTCGATCGTGTTCGCCGCGCTCGACGACACCGAGGCTCCGTCGAACGAAGTGCTGCTCCTGATCCGCAGTTGGCTCGTTGCGCACCACGTTGTGGCGGGCGAGTCGAACCAAGACGAACACCCACTGATGCAAGCGGCTCGACTGGTCCAAGAGGACCTCGCGATCATGCAGCGGATCGACGGGCTGTGGGTCCTCACAGCCGGCGCAGTGTGCTTCCCGAGCCATTGGACGATCGCCGACAAAGTCGGTCTGCCGCTCGACGGCGTCCACGTTCCAGTGGCGCACTACGAGACAGAGCTGAGCGAACGAGTCGATCGCTTCCACGATCGGCTGACGCCCGATCGACCCGTGTGGCGGCGCAACTGGGCAGTCAACGCAACCAGCGAACTGCACCTGCCGGCCTTTGGCTACCCGATGCATCCCGTCGAGACGATCGAGGCCGACGGTTCACCGATGTTCATTCGCAGCGAATACCAGACGTTGCGGCGTCTCCCGGAGACCGACGCGATCGTGTTCACGATCCGTATCCAACGCACGCCACTCGGTGCACTCCGTGGGCGACCCGATCTGGCACGGAAGATGCTGCACACGATCAGCTCCTGGGACGGGCCGAAACGCCGTTACGCATCGACCGGCGGTGCGATCGAAGCGCTCGTCGGATGGCTGTCCGACGTCGTTGTCAGTCGCGAAGCTGCGTGCTGATAACGCAGTTATAGTTTTGCCTCATGCACGTATTGCTCGATCTCGATCGGTGCCAGGGGCACAACCGCTGCTACGCACTCGCGCCGGAAATATTCGACGTCGACGAATACGGCATCGCCGTGTTGTTGAACGACGGCATCGTTCCGGCCGGGCTCGAGGACAAGGCGATGCTGGCCATCGCCAACTGTCCCGAGTTCGCGATCTCGGCGGCCGAAGAATCAGGATCGACCTCGACCCCGGCCAGCGTGCCCGGATGACCTCGATCTATGGACCCGTCACCGACTGGGCGACAGATTTCGACCACGCCGAGCCCGAGTACAACGCCAATGCCCACGAGATCTGGACCGAGTTGCGTGGTACGTGTCCGGTGGCGCACACCGATCGATACGAAGGAGCCTGGCTGCCGGTGACCCACGAGCACGTCTCGCAGATCGCCTACGACACCGAACACTTCACGTCCAGGTCGGTCATCGTCACCACGTACCGGCCGTTTGCCGAGGCACCGATCGGCAATGCCCCACCGATCTCCAGCGATCCGCCGTTCCACCACGATGCGCGACGGCTGTTGCTGCCGGCGTTCGCGCCGAAGGCGATCGAGCCGTGGGAGAAGGACATCCGCGAGCTGTGCCGTCAGCTGATCCGCGACATGGGTGGCACGGCGACCGCCGGCGGCGTCGTCGACGCGGCTGTGCAATACGCGCAACACATTCCGGTCAGCGTGATCGCGCTGATGCTCGGCTTCCCGGCCGACGATGCCGACCTGTTCCGTGGCTTCGTCCACGATGTGATCGAGGGCATCAACGTCGAGCCGGAGCAGCGCTTCGCCGGCTTCCAGCGCCTCGCCGCCTACATCGAGAAGCAGGTCCTCGATCACGTCGAGAACCCGCGCGACGATCTGACCACGTTCTTGCTGAACGCCAAGATCTACGACCAACCGCTGAGCATCGATCACGTGCGTGGGTCCATCGTGCTGTTGCTGATCGCCGGAATCGACACCACGTGGAGCGCGATCGGCGCCAGCCTGCTGCACCTCGCCACTCATCCGGAGGACCGTCGGCGGCTCGTCGCCCAACCCGAACTGATCCCGACAGCGATCGAGGAGTTCCTCCGTGCATACGCGCCGGTGACGATGGCTCGGCTGGTCAAAGAGGATGTCGAGATCGGCGGCTGTCCGATGAAGGTCGACGACTGGGTGCTACTGCCGTTTCCCGCCGCCAACCTGGATCCGGCTGCGTTCGATCGTGCTGACGAAGTGCTCATCGATCGTGCCGAGAACCGCCACCTTGCGTTCGGGCTCGGCATCCACCGCTGCCTCGGTTCGAATCTGGCTCGTCTGGAACTGCGAGTCGCGGTCGAGGAGTTCCTTGCTGCGTTCCCGAACTTCGAGATCGCCGATTCCGAGGCAGTGACCTGGAGTGTCGGGCAGATCCGTGGCCCGCGCACCGTCCCGGTGCGCATCGGCGCCTGAACCCGGCCGCCACGGACAAACGCGGACAGACACAGACAGACACGGGCCGAGACACCCCCTCCGTAGACTGGGCGGGCCATGTCGTTGTTCGATCAGTCGCCAGAATCCGAAGAGGTCTCGCTTCTGACCGGGCTCAACCCGGATCAGCTCGATGCCGTCGTCCACAACAGCGGGCCACTCTTGGTCGTGGCCGGGGCCGGCTCGGGTAAGACCAGGGTTCTGACCCACCGGATCGCGCATCTGATCGAGCACGAAGGCGTGCACCCACAGCGGATCCTGGCCATCACGTTCACCAACAAGGCAGCTGGCGAGATGCGCGATCGCGTGCATGGCCTGGTCGGTCCGGCCGCCAAGAGCATGTGGGTCAGCACGTTCCACGCGGCGTGCGTGCGCATCCTGCGCGCCAACGCCGATGCGCTCGGGTATCCGCGCAGCTTCAGCATCTACGACCAGGCCGACGCCCAGCGTCTGACCGGCTATGTCATCCGTGACCTGAACCTCGATCCGAAGCGGTTCACGCCGCGTGAATCGCACAACGTGATCAGCAAGTGGAAGAACGAGTTGCTGTTCCCGAACGAGGCCCTGGCCACTGCGTCGACGCCACTGGATCGCAAGCACGCCGAGATCTATCAGGAGTATCAGAGCCGCCTGCTGAAGGCCGGCGCGATGGACTTCGACGACCTGCTGACCAACGTCGTCATTCTGTTCCGCGAGCACCCCGATGTGCTGGCCGAGTACCAGCACCGTTTCCAGCACATCCTGATCGACGAGTTCCAGGACACGAACACCGCCCAGAACGAGATGGTCATGCTGCTCGGCGCCGAGCACCAGAACGTCACCGTCGTCGGCGACAGCGACCAGTGCCTGCCGGCGGGAACGCTCATCGCCACGCCCACGGGCCAGGTTCCGATCGAGCAGATTCAGGTCGGCGATGTCGTCTTGGGCACTGGGGGTCGCTCGACCCCTGAGCGTGGAACAGTTCGTCACGTCCACCGGTCGGCATCGCATCGACCGATGGTCGAAGTCCGAGCGGGCGATGTCCGACTGCGGGGAACCACGGAGCACATCGTGCCCGCCCGAGTGACGTTCCCGGCGGGCTGTCATCTCGTGTATCTGATGTACCGGGCCTACCGCGGGTACAGGATCGGTCGGACGATGAGCGACCATGTACAGGCTGATGCGGCGTGGATCCTGAAGGTCTGTGACTCCATCGACGAAGCGGGCTACTGGGAGTCGCGGCTTGCTGGGGAATACGGCCTGCCAACAGTGTGCTTCCACGCCGTCGGTGCTGAGCCGGCGATGTCCGAGGCATGGCTCGAGCGTCTGTTCTCCGATGTCGACACCGTCACACGGGCCAAGGCGCTGATGGACGCGCTGTCGATCAGTCCGGACTTTCCGCATCTCCGAGCGCGAATTGGCGGCGACTCGAACACCGTCGACCTGACGATGTTCTCGGATGGCCGAGCCGACGTCGGTTCTCATTTGATCCAGTGGAGCGCTGCCGAATCCACGGTCGTCGAATCCATGGTCGTCGAATCCTTTCCTGATGCGCTCGAACTGGCGACATCGATCGCTCAGCGCGCGGGCATGGAGATTTGCCGTCGGGTTTTGCACGATGGGCGAATCTACGACTACACCCCATTGGCCCATCTCCGCCGAGGGATGACCGTGGTGGTGCTCGTCGAGGGCGTTTTCGTCGAGAGGTTCGTCACCGGAGTGGAGTTCGAGGAGTTCGAGGACTTCGACGGCGAGGTGTTCGATCTCGAGGTGGATCCGACTCATCACTACGTGGCCAACGGGATGCTGGTGCACAACAGCATCTACAAGTTTCGCGGCGCAGATCTGCGCAACATCATCCAGTTCGAGAACGCGTTCCCTGACGTGACGACCATCGTGCTCAATCAGAACTACCGCAGCACCCAGATCATTCTCGACGCCGCCAATGCTGTCATCGCGAACAACCCGACGCGCAAGGCCAAGGAGTTGTGGAGTGAACTCGGCAGGGGCGAGGCGATCACCCGCTATCACGCCGACGACGAGGGCGACGAGGCGACGTGGGTGGCCCGCACGATGCAGGACGCGCACGACAACCATGCTGTGATGTGGAAAGAGATCGCCACCTTCTACCGCACCAATGCCCAGAGCCGTGTGATCGAAGAAGCGATGATGCGCTTCGGCATTCCGTACAAGGTGGTCGGCGGTACCCGCTTCTACGACCGCCGCGAGATCAAGGACGCAATGGCGTACCTGCGCGCGGTCAACAACCCGGCCGACGAGGTCAGCATCAAGCGGGTCCTGAACGTGCCCAAGCGCGGCATCGGCGACACCAGCGTCGGCAAGCTCGATGCGTGGGCCCGCCAGACCGGCAACGGTTTCATGGACGCGATGCGTCACGCCGACGAGGCAGGCCTGACGGGCAGTGCATCGCGCGGCGTCGCCCGATTCGTCGAACTGCTGGAATCGTTGGCCCACATGCTGGACGGTTCGCCGGCCGAGGTGTTGCAGAGCGCGCTCGACGACAGTGGCTACCTCGCCGAACTGGAGGCCGAGAGTTCGGTCGAAGCAGCGGGCCGGCTCGAGAACATCGGCGAGCTGATCGGCTCGGCCCGTGAGTACACGAGGGTCGACGAGTTCCTCGAACAAGTGTCGTTGGTGGCCGATACCGACGATCTCGACGACGACAACAAAGTCGTGATGATGACGCTGCACTCGGCCAAGGGACTCGAGTTCCCGTACGTGTTCCTGGTCGGGATGGAGGAGGGTATCTTCCCGCACGTTCGCGCGCAGAGCGATCCCGCCGAAATGGAAGAGGAACGTCGGCTCGCGTATGTGGGTATCACCCGCGCGCAACACAAGTTGCATGTGTCCCACGCGTGGAGTCGCAGCCTGTTCGGCAGCACGCAATACAACCCCTCCTCGCGTTTCCTCGACGAGATCCCGGCAGACCTGCAGGACAACAAGGGCAACGTCAAGGGCCGCAGCTCGTACGGCGGGCGGCAGAGTTACCGCGACCGCGAGGGCGGCACCAAGGGAGTCACCTATGGCGGCGGTGGTTACCGGAGCGGCGATGTTCCGGCGTACAAGCGCAGCTGGAACGAGGCCGACGACGAGACCGCTCGAGAGGCGACGAACGCGCACCGCGAACGTGTGGTCGATGCTGCGTTGAAAGCCGGCCGTTCGTTCGGCCCGCAGCCGTCCAACTCACAAGAGATCGGACTGCGCGTCGGTGACGACGTCGAACATCCCTCGTTCGGTGAGGGTGTGATCATCGACATCGAGGGCAGTGGCGAGAAAGCAGAAGCCACGATCCGTTTTCGCGACGTTGGTACGAAGCACCTCGCCCTCGCCTGGGCCCCTTTGAAGAAGCTGTAGACGACCGTGGAGGAACAGCCAGCAGGTGTGCGTGAGACGATGCGCCACTGGCCCAACCAACTCCTCGGGCAGGTCGCGATGTTGCGCCAGCTGGCGCGCTGGATCGTGCTCGGGGCGATGTCCGGTGTGCTTGCCGGGCTGTCGTCATGGGCGTTCCTGAAGGGCCTGGAACGGGTCACCGAGTTCCGTGAACACGGCCGTCAGTGGCTCGTTTTCTTGCTGCCGCTGGCCGGAATGGGCATGGGCGCGGCCTACCACTACCTCGGTGGCCGCTCACACGAAGGGAGCAACCTGCTGCTCGACGAGATCCACGAACCGACCGAATGGGTGCCCACGCGAATGGCGCCGTTGGTTCTGATCGGCACCTGGGTCTCGCACCTGTTCGGCGCGTCGGTCGGTCGCGAGGGCACTGCTCTGCAGATGTCCGGCAGCCTGTCCGACGGTTTGTCCAAGTTGTTGCGGCTGACCCCCGCCGACCGTCGAATGATGTTGATCGCCGGATTGGCCGGCGGATTCGGGGCAGTCTTCGGCGTTCCCGTTGCTGGTGCGGTCTTCGCACTCGAGGTTCAGCATGTCGGGCGGATGCGATTTGAGCCGATCATTCCAGCGCTGTCGGCTGCGATCGTCGGCGACCGGATTCTGACCGCGCTCGGCTACCACCACACCCGCTACGCCGCCATGCTGCCACACGTCACGCCGTGGTTGCTGCTGCGCGTCGCTGCCGCTGGGATGGCGTTCGGGCTGGTCGCGGCTGTTTTCAGCGGGTTCACGCACACCCTGAAGTCGACGATGGCGCGTCATGTCACGTGGGCGCCGGCCCGACCGCTGATGGGTGGCATCGTGATCATCGCACTCGTCACCATCTTCGGCCACCGGTATCAGGGACTGTCACTGCCTCTCCTCGCGCAGGCGATGGCGGGCCATCACCTCAGCTTCGCGGTGGTTGCGTTGAAGCTGCTGTTCACCGTTGTTGCAGTCGGTACCGGGTTCTTCGGCGGTGAGGTCACGCCGCTGTTCGTGATGGGCGCCACGCTCGGTGCAGCCCTGGCCCTGCCACTCGGCATCACTGGCCCACTCCTGGCCGGGGTTGGCTTCTGTGCCGTGTTCGGGGCTGCGGCGAACGCACCCATTGCGTGCATCATCCTCGGTGTCGAACTTTTCGGCGCCGGTGCCATAGTGCCGCTGGCGGTCGGCTGCGTGATTGCCTACATCGTCAGCGGTAACCGAGGCATCTACTCCAGCCAGCGGATGTCGGCGAACAAGCTCGGCCACGGTCCGGTCGAGATCGCCTGATCGGGCGACGTGGCGGAGCGGCTCAGAGCGGATCGTCGCTCGGCACTCCGCGATCTGCGACGTCGGCAGTCCAGCGTTTGCCGTCCCAGTAGCGATATTCGTGGCGGCTGGCCGGATCTCGATACCAGGCCGCCGGAGCCAGCGGCCGCTCGCCGGACGACCGAGAACGTTCGATCGAATTGGTCGGGTCTGTCACCAAAGTCTGTGCACGGACCGGCTGCGGGTTGTGCTCCGGTATCGGCCTGATCACAGGTGGCGAAAGGAACTGCTTGGGCGGCACCGGAACGATGGCCGGCGCCGGCAGCGGCTGCACCGGTCGCAGCAGCGGTGATGTGACGTCAACGGCTGGCGCGGCTTCCTGCTGCCACATCGCAGCGACTTCCTCCGCAACAGAGCCAGCGAAATCATGGTCGCATTTCGGGCATGTTGTCAGGACGGTCTCGTCGCGACGCTCGCCGCACTGCGGACAGTACGTGACGACCGACGAATCCGCATCGAGCCCCTGGCATCTCGGACACACGAATGGAATGTCGAAGTTCTTGAGCCTCATCAGGGATCCGACGATCAGGAACGGGCTGATCCCGCCCTTCGAAACGGTCGCGCCGACGGTGCTTTTGATCACCCCCTTGCGACGGTTCCGCTCCTGCAGCTTCTCGTAGTCGGGATTGACGATCTGTTCGAACTTGCACGTCGTACACACGTGCAGCGTGCGCAGCGGTAGCTGCTGGCGAATCGAGGCCTGTTCATCGAGGAATTCGGCGACCGGAACCTCGGTGTCCTGCAATGCCAGGGTGACACGGCCGGATGGTTGGGCGGCGATCGCCATCTCGATTCGAGTCGAGAGTCGGTCGACATCGAGCGCCAACCCCGGCGATGCCGACGCACCCTTGCGAGTGGACAACAGCAGGCCAACGGTGAGCAGACCTTCGACGTCCAGTCGGCCGAACGCTGCGATGCCCTTCGAGCTGCGCAGCAGTAAGGCGTCGAGAGAACGCGATGTGACGCCACGTGCAGGCGTCAACAACTCGTCGGTCTTCTCGACCACCGCCTCGCCGGCGCGTGCGATCGCGGCGTTGGCAATCGACAATCCCGGCACATCACGTGTGTCGAGTGTGACGGTGGCCCGATCGAATTCGATATCACCGGCGATTGGCTCGAGGGCGTCGTCGATCTCGGTTTGGATCTCGCCCAGGAGTGTTCTGTACTGGCCGTTCATGCCCCAGACTTTGCCGATTCCGGAGTGCCAAGCATCGGCCAGTCGGACCTTCACCGCACACCCACTGGAGGTCGGACGGAATGTCGCGTTCAGCATCACAGGAAGCTTCTGCTCCTGCACAGCGCCCAGCAGTTGCGATCCGCGATGTGCTGTGATCATCGAGATCTGCTCGCTGATGTACGAGAACTCCTGCGTGCGCAGCGAGTGGATGATCGTCGCGCGAGCCTCGTTGGCCCCGACACGGAGGTGCCTTTCCGATTCGAGAACGATGGAGTCCATTGCGCGCCGATTCTAGAGCACGACCCTCGGTGCCTGTGCGCCAATCGGTCGGATCCGGTCGGCGCGGACGTGATTGAATCGGGGAATGAATGCAGCAATGCTCGTCGAGAGCCTCACCGGCAACACATGGAAGGCGGCCGAGCTCGTCGGCGCCAAATTGCAGGAAGCAGGTTGGGGCATCACCGGCCTGTCCCGCGTCCGCGAGCCGGACCACCACAGCATCCAACAGGCCGACCTCGTGCTTGTCGGAACCTGGACCCACGGTCTGTTCGTCGTCGGCCAAGGGCCGTTCGGGGCCAGCGCGCTTGCGGCGCTACCGGCGATGCGCAGCAAGAAGGCCGCAGTGTTCTGCACCTTCGCGTTGAGCCCGGCCAAGACGCTCGAGAAGATGACCGGGATCATCGCAGGTCGGGGTGCCGACGTGATCGGTGGATTCGCGATGAACCGACGTCACCTTGAAAAGAACGCCGAAGAGTTCGCCGCCCGCCTGCTGGACGTGGACCTCGCTCTGGTCTGACCTGCCGTGCCCGCTGGCCTGACTTCGCCACTGGCCTGCCTGCGTACTGGCCCGCATCACTGGTCGGCCCGTTCCGGCGCTCGATGCGCTACGAACGGGTCTGCGTCGGATCGCCGATGTGGCCCAGGAACAGGATTGCGCTGGTGGCCTGATCGAGGATCGCGAAGACGAACGGGCGGTCGACGGTGAACCTCACCGGGGTTTGCGGCTGTACGGCGCTGGTGGTGTTCATGACGACCGCAATGGCTGCCGCCGCCTCCGTTCCGTCCTCGTCGACCGTGATGTTCGCCTGATGGATGACGGCTCCGATGAACAGCTTCTCCTCTGCGGTCATCCCGCTGAAATTTGCGGTCGATTTGTCGAACGCGGTCGGCATCCCCATCGCCGACAGGACCGTCACCAAGCCGACCGACGTCGTGATGTCGAACTTCGGCAGGGTCAGATCGACCTGGACCGACTGATGAGTAGCCGCCGTGTCCGTGAGCGCGGCGACAGCGACGTCGAGGGCCGTGCCCGCATTGGGTAGGACGATGACCATCCTCAGATCACCACCGATGTACGGCAGTTCGACCGACTGCCAGCCGTTGCCCTTCGAGTATGCGAAGTGAGCGCTCTGGGTCATCATCGAGGCCTGGACCGTCGTGCCGGCCGCGATCGTGAACGGGCCGGGCGCTGTGTGGGTCTTGGAAAATGAACTCTGCCAAGGAGCTTTCATGTAGATCGCGTTGACCAACGTCAACCGGGAATCTGCCGTCAGGACCCCCTTCGCAAGCAGCTCCGGGATGCGGTGCTTGGTCGCATCGTCGACCCATGCGTTGATCAGCACTCGTGCCGCATCCGGGTTGGACGTGTAGTCCACCAGGTTCAGTTCGGCACCATATTCGCTGGCCAGCAGATCGAGGAATGCGCCTTGGAAGGTGATGTCTTTCTGCGCCCACAGGGAATTGGCGATGGACAGTTGGACCTCGCTCGCTGCTGCGCCGGGAATCGGAACGCTCTTCGATCGTGTCGCCAGTTCACTCGTCAGGGCGTTCATCGAATGGGCCAAGCCCGCCTGATCGGACACGTGCAGGACGGTGTCCATCTCTGTCGCCGTGGTGCCGTTCGCGCCGGCCCGTGTCATCGACAACGCGATTGCGATGCTGGCCGGTGAGAAGACGAGATTGGTCGGCGCGGGTGCCTCGGCAGCGAGGCGCTTGTACATGTCGATGCCGAAGCGGTCGACCACAGAGCCGGCCTGTGCGTCGTCGGCGTGTTCGGTCGTGGCGCGTGGCTTGTTCGACCGGGCGACACCGGCGGTTGCCCCTGCGCCCGAGGTGTTGCCGGTGGAGGTGTTGCCGGTCGAGGACTGGCTGCCGCACGCTTCGAGAACGGCGAGAAGAGCAGGACTTGCCAGTAGAGCGGTGAGAAATGTTCGACGTTCCATGGTTGTTCGACGCTCCTCAGTTGATCCTGGTTCCCGTCCGAGCCGATTCGTCGACAACCGCTACCCGTCGGGCGATGTCGGGTCTCCGACATGGCCGGCGAAGAGAACTGTGCCACTGTCGGCGTGGCGAAGGGCGAACACGAATGGACGGTCGACACAGAACGCGATCGGGGGTTCGGTCGCTCGGCCCATGCCGGCCATCGCGACTGCTGTTGCCGCCGAGGCCTCCGTGCCCTCCTCGTCGACCGTGATGTTCGCCGGATGGGCGACATCGCCGATGCACATCGGCTCGGATGCGGTGATCTTTCTGAAGTCTGCGGTGGCCAGGTCGAACGCGTTCGTCATCCCCAGCGCGCGCAGCGAATCGGACAGCAGGACCGACGTGGTGATGGCGAACCTCGGCAGTGAAACTTTGACCCGTGCCCGCGTATGGGTCGCTGGTGCAGCCGCCCCTTCCATCGCCTTGCGCACGGTCTGACCGAGGTCCGGCAGGACGATCAGCAGGTTCGCGGACTCTGTCAGGTACGGCAGTTCGATGGCACGCCAACCGTCACCGGAGCTCGTCGATCTGGGCCGCTGTGTCGCCAGCGGCACCGTCGCGAACCATCGCCAAGGCGATCGAAATGATGGCCGGCGAGAAGGCGAGATTCGCACACGATGGGGACGCGTCGGCCAGCGAGGCGTGGAGGCGTTCGACGAACCCGGTCACGAACCGACGGACGGCACCGCTGCGGTGACTGAAGGGCCACTGGCATCAGGGAGAAGATCCAATGTCAACACGCCGTCGGCGGACACGATCGGGATCACACCTTGGGGGGGTGGCGCCAACGACTCGACCGGAACCGTTCTTCCGGCGCAGTCGGTGTAGTTGCGGGTGTGCTTGACCTGGACGACCTTGCAGTTCACGTCGCGATCTGCGGGATAGGCGAGGAAGATCCGCCAATGTTGGTCCGGGTTGTCGCCGGTGTGATCGAGGACGATCGAGCGCCGGCCGCTCGCACGCAGCAGATCGGGGAAGATCAGCGGACCGTCCACGCTCACCGTTGCCGCGATCGACGTGGTCCGCCCGACCTCGAACGTGCTCGGGGCGAACGAGCTCGATCGCTGCCCGCTGTGCCCGGCGATGTAGGAAGCGGCGAGCCACAGCAGGCCGGCGAGAACGACGAGAAAGCCGATGCCGGCCACGACAGGAATGACCGCACGAGCTATGGGTGAGCGGTATCGGGGCCGACGCATCGCTGTCAGTGTGCCGGTTGCCGAAGACCGTTGCACAGCATCGCGTTACCATTGGTCACAGCGCCGTGTTGAGGGTTGTGTCGAGGGTTGTGTCGAGCGCTGTGTGGCGCCCCCCCGACGCTGTCAGTTGTAACAGCGGGGCCACAACGCGTAGGGTCCACTGTTCGTGAAGCGGCCCTATCGTGTTGTCGTCGCCAAGCCCGGCCTGGACGGGCATGATCGTGGCGCAAAGACCATCACCCGCGCGCTACGTGACCATGGTTTCGAGGTCATCTACACCGGGCTGCACCAAACGCCGGAACAGATCGCCGAGACAGCCTTGCAGGAGGACGTCGACGCTGTCGGGCTGTCTCTGCTCAGCGGCGCCCACCTCACGCTGTTCCCCCGAGTCATGCAAGAACTGCGCAATCGTGACCTCGGAGACATCATGGTCTTCGGAGGTGGCGTGATTCCCGATGCCGATGCCCGTGCTCTGCGCGAGCAGGGCGTTGCCAACATCTTCGGTCCCGGAAGTTCGCTCAAGGGCATTGCTTCCTGGCTCGAAACCGAACTCGACAACCGAGAGGATTGACCCTTGGATCTCTTCGAATATCAGGGCAAGCAATACTTCGCCCGTTACGACATTCCCGTCAGCGCCGGAGGTGTCGCCGACACCGTCGACGAAGCCGTGGCCCAAGCCGACAAGGCTGGCTATCCGGTCGTTGTCAAGGCTCAGGTACAGGTCGGTGGACGCGGAAAGGCCGGCGGGATCAAACTCGCCAACAACGCGGCCGAAGCTCGCGAACACGCCGGCAACATCCTCGGAATGGACATCAAGGGCCACCTCGTCAAGCGGGTCTGGGTCGAGAACGCGAGCGACATCGCCGAGGAGTACTACGCCAGCTTCACCCTCGATCGCAGCGCCAAGAAGCACATGCTGATGTTGTCGAAAGAGGGTGGGGTCGAGATCGAAGCCGTGGCCGAGACGAACCCCGACGCAATCTTGATTCGTCACATCGATCCCGTCGACGGCATCACGCTGGAATGGGCGACACAGGCCGCGAAGGATGCCGATTTCCCCGAGAAGTCCATCGCCGGCGTGGCCGACATCCTCGTCAAGCTGTACCGCTGCTACGTCGAAGGCGACTGCGACCTGGCCGAGATCAACCCGTTGATCCTCAAGCCGACCGGCGAGATCCACGCCCTCGACGCCAAGGTCAGCCTCGACAACAATGCAGCCTTCCGTCATCCAGAGTGGGACGAATATCGCGCCACCGAAGAACTGGACGAGCGTGAGCAACTGGCTCGCGAAAAGGACCTGCAGTACATCGGTCTCGACGGTTCGGTCGGCATCATCGCCAACGGTGCCGGTCTGGCGATGAGCACGCTCGACGTCGTCAATCAGGTCGGCGGAACAGCGGCGAACTTCTTGGACATCGGGGGCGGAGCGAATGCCGACGTGATGTCCGCCGCGCTGGAGGTCATCAACTACGACCCGAACGTGAAGAGCATCTTCGTCAACATCTTCGGTGGTATCACCCGCGGCGAGGAAGTCGCCAAGGGCATCGTCGAAGCGCTGAACCGGGTCAAGCTCAAGGCGCCGATCGTCATCCGCCTCGACGGCACGAATGCCGAAGAAGGGCGTCAGATCCTGGCCAGTGCCGGCATCCCGGAGAGCGTGCTGCAGAGCAAGCCGACCATGCTCGAAGCCGCTCGTGCGGCAGTTGCCATTGCGAACGGAACAGGGAACGGGAAGTAGTCATGGCGATTTTTGTCGATCAGAACACCAAAGTCATCGTCCAAGGACTCACCGGCGGACAGGGCAAGTACCACGGCCTGCGCAACAAGGCCTATGGCACCCAGGTCGTCGGCGGTGTGACGCCCGGCAAGGGTGGCACCGACGTCGAGGGCATCCCCGTTTTCAACACCGTTGCCGAAGCCGTTGCCGCAACCGGCGCCGACGCGTCGTTCATTGCCGTGCCACCGAAGGCTGCATCCGCCGCCATCCTCGAAGCGGCCGGTGCAGGCATCGCCTTCGTCGTCTGCATCACCGAGGGCATCCCTGCCCAGGACGAGGCGCGCGTGTACAACACGCTCATCCGCGACTTCCCCGGGACGCGTCTGCTCGGTCCGAACTGCCCGGGCATCATCAGCCCGGGAAAGTGCAACATCGGCATCACCGCCGGTGAGATCGCTGCCCTGCCGACGGCTGGCGGACCGAACGTCGGCATCGTCTCCCGGTCGGGAACGCTGACGTATCAGGCGTTGTACGAGTTGAAGCAGCGTGGCATCGGCGTCTCGACGTGTGTCGGCATCGGTGGCGATCCGGTTCCGGGGACGAACTTCATCGACTGCCTGAGCGAGTTCCAGGCCGATCCCGAGACCCATGCGATCATCCTGATCGGTGAGATCGGTGGCTCAGCCGAAGAAGAAGCGGCCGAGTACATCATGGCCAACGTGACCAAGCCGATGAGTGCCTACATCGCCGGCGTGACGGCTCCGGTGGGCAAGAAGATGGGCCACGCCGGCGCGATCGTCAGCGGCGGCAAGGGCACGGCTCAGGGCAAGATGGATGCGCTCGCCGCAGCCGGCGTCCGTGTCGGCCTCAACCCGACCGAAGCCGGTGACCTGATGGCCGAGATCATCAAGACGCTGTAGCGATGTGGCAGGCGCAGCCGCCTGCGCTGGTCGCAGATGTCGGGTTGGGCCCGACAACTGCTGACAGCGTGCGGTCGGACGGGGTCGAGAACGAGAAGAGCCCCGGACCGATCGGTCCGGGGCTCTTCCAGTTCGTGGGTGCAGCTCAGCTCAGCTCACGCACGTGGAGGCGGTGGCGGAGGAGGTGTTCCGCCGGCCGGCGGGGGCGGAGGAGGGGGTGTGAAGCCACCACCGGGCGGTGGGGGAGGAGGCGTTCCCGCGGCGCTCGATCCGCCGCTGAACTGACTCTTGAGCTTGTTCATGTCCTTGAGGTCGTTCAGGTCGCCGCCGCCCTCTTTGAATCCGAGGAAGGAGCCGACGAGAACTGCGATGGCGGCGAGCAGGGCAAGGTAGAGCCCTGCCCCACGCTCAGTTGGGAACGAGTATCCGGCCGGGACATCGAGACCGTCGCTGAAGAAGCGGATCAGGATCAGCAGGAACGCCAGGGCGGAAGCGCCCAGGAATACCAGGGAAGTCGGAATTGTAGCGGGCAGCTTGAAGATGTCCAGCGCAGCCAAGACGGTAAAGACGCCAATGGCGACAAGCAGGATCCACGGTACGGTTCCGGTCAGGAAGTAATCCGAGCCCGAAGCTCCGCTGCTCACGCCGGTGATGGTCCACCACGTAAGGAAGAAGGCGATCAACATGACCAACCCGCCGCCTGCTTTCAACCAATCCGATGGTTTGAATTTGCTGAAATCCACTTTTGCCTCCAAATAGCGCCATTGGGAACTGAAGTCCCGAAAAGCACCGTACACCGTGTGACATTGGCCATCGCGCACTGTTGACGAGCCCTTGACATGGTGACGATGGACGGTGACGACGTCCCGACGAAGCACAGACGAGGCAATGCCGAACCAGATACGAAGTGAGGACGATGCCGTAGGGTCTGGCCGTGCCAACAGCTCTCCTGTCAGTGTTCGACAAGTCCGGAATCACCGATCTCGCCGCAGGATTGCACGAGCTCGGCTGGCGGTTGATCAGCAGCGGCGGTACGGCCAAAGCGATCGCCGACGCAGGTCTGCCGGTCACCGATCTCGCCGATCTGACCGGGTACCCGGCCATTCTCGGTCACCGGGTCGTCACCCTGCACCCCGTCATCCACGGCGGTCTGTTGGCCGACCTGGATCAGCCAGAACACCTCGCCGAGCTGGAGCAGTACGGCATCGAACCGTTCGCACTGGCAGTGGTGAATCTGTATCCGTTCTCGTCGAAACCGAGCATCGACCTGATCGACATCGGCGGTCCGACACTGATCCGCGCCGCAGCCAAGAACCACGCTCACGTCGGCGTGGTGATGGACCCCGCACAGTATGGATCTGTCCTCGACGAGTTGCGCGCCGACGGGTCGCTGTCAGCCGAGACGAGGCGTTCACTCGCCTCGACCGCGTTCGCACGGATTGCCGCCTACGACGCCGAGATCGCGACATGGTTCGCGACGCCGGCCGCAGGTCAGCTGCCAGCGTCGCTGCACCTCTCGCTCGATCTGGTCCAGCCGTTGCGCTACGGCGAGAATCCGCATCAGCAGGGCGCCCGGTACCGCGCGTCAGGGTCGACGAGTTGGTGGGACACAGCCGTGCAGCACGGCGGCAAGGAGCTGAGTTACCTCAACGTCTACGACACCGAGGCTGCATGGCGTCTCGTCAATCGTTTCGAACGGCCGGCAGTGGTCATCGTCAAGCACGCCAACCCGTGCGGTGTCGCGGTCCGCGACGACATCGCCGAGGCGTACGTGCTGGCCAACGCGTGCGATCCGGTGAGTGCTTTCGGCGGCATCGTCGCTGTCAATCGTGAAGTCAACGCCGAATTGGCGACATCGTTGGCACCGGTGTTCACCGAGGTCGTCGTCGCCCCGTCGTTCTCTGCCGAAGCGCTACAGATCCTGTCGGCCAAGAAGAACCTGCGTCTCCTGTCGGCGACCCCGCCACCGATTTCTGCTCTCGATGTTCGCACCGTCGACGGTGGTCTGCTCGTGCAGAACTCCGACTCGGTGAACCTCGACAGAAGCTCCTGGACTGTTGCCACCGCCGCCCAGCCGACCGATGCCCAGATGGATGACCTCAGTTTCGCCTGGCAGGTCTGCGCAGCCGTCAGCAGCAACGCGATCGTGTTCGCGAAGGATCTCCAGGCCTTCGGAATCGGTGCGGGTCAGCAGAACCGCGTCGACTCGGCGCGCATCGCCGAGACACGAAGCGCTGGCCGTGCGATCGGTGGCGTGTGCGCAAGCGACGCCTTCTTCCCCTTTCGTGACGGACTCGATGTCACGGCTGCGGCGGGCATCACGGCGGTCATCCAGCCGGGCGGCAGCGTGAACGACAACGACGTCATTGCCGCCGCCAACGAGCACGGCATCGCGATGGTGTTCACCGGAGAGCGCCACTTCCGGCACTGATCGGAGCAGCAGCCGCTGCGATCCGCCGCTCACTCTGTCGATCTCGCAATTCGAACGGTATCCGCTGAGCGGGAAGCTCCTCGGTCGGCGCTGCGGGATCTGTAGCGTTGCCCGGATGGCGCAGATCTCCGAGCTCTTGGCTGCTGGCCGAACCATTTCGCGATGACGCAGTTCTTCTTCGACGTCGGGCACTACGTCCGTCTCGTCGACGAACTGGCGGCGCTCGGGGTGGACAAGTCGGTCGTGCCAGGGATCATGCCTGTCACGAACAAGGGCCTGATCGAGAGGATGTCCAGCATGAGCGGTACGGCGCTGCCCGGCTGGCTGCAGGATCGCCTCGAGGCGACCGACGATCCGCACGAGATCGGCGAGATCGGCGAGATCGGTGTCGAGGTGGCCACGGATCTGTGCGGCGAATTGCTGGCCAACGGTGCACCGGGGCTGCACTTCTATACGTTGAACCGCAGCACCGCGACGCGCGAGATCTATGCCAACCTCAACGGTTCTGTGTTGCGCTGATCGACCGTCGCTACCGCGGCTGCACCGAGAATGAGGGAGCCGCACCGACCATGTGGAACCACTGCAGCAGTGATCGGCAGGAATGATCGGTAATACTGTCCGAATCGGCACAGTGGCCCCGTCTCGTACGTCTCGCGCGTCTTCGAATCAGATCAGTCGGGTTCCCTATCTGCCGGGACTCGATGGCATGCGCGCGCTCGCGGTGATGGCCGTGATGGTCTTCCATGCCAGCCACGACTGGCTCTCCGGCGGGTTCCTCGGCGTCGAGGTCTTCTTCGTGATCAGTGGTTACCTGATCACGTTGCTGTTGATCGGCGAGCACGAACGTACGGGCTTCATTTCGCTGCGTGCGTTCTGGGGTCGCCGCTTCCGGCGCCTGCTGCCGGCGTTGTATCTGACCCTCGTCTTGGTCGTGGCGTACTGCGCGCTGTTCCTCAGGGATCCCCTCGGCAAGGTCCGCGGCGACGTCGTCGGCGCAGTTTTCTACGTCAGCAACTGGTATCAGATCTGGACCGGACAGGGCTACGCCGCTCTGGCCGATTTCGTGCCATTGCGACACCTCTGGTCGTTGGGCGTCGAAGAGCAGTTCTATCTCGTCTGGCCCTTGATCATGATCCTGTTGCTGCGCGGTGGGCGCGAGCGCTTACCGAAGATCGGCCTGTGCCTGATCGCTCTGTCGATCGCGATCACGGCCGCAACGGCCGTTTTCTTCCACAGCGGCTTCTACAACTCGAGCGCTGCCGAGTTCCCCAACGCGTACTTCGAGGTGTTCGGCCGCTTGGTCGAGAAGAACAACTTTCTTTACCTCGGCACGTTCAGTCGGTCGAGCGGGATCATGCTCGGCGCCGGCTTCGCAATGTTGTGGCGCCCACTCGCGGTCATGCGCGGACCACTCCGTGAGAAGGGTCGCGTGCTCGATGTCTGGGCCGTCCTCGGCCTCGTCGGCCTCGCCGCGCTGGTGTTCAAGTACGAATTGTTCGACTCGTTCACCGGCACCTACTTCAGTCTCTTGTTCCGTGGCGGGTTCCTGCTCACTGGACTGTGCACGATCGCGATCATCGCTGCCGTCACGCATCCGGGCTCGATGGTCGGCAGGTTCCTCGGCAACAAGGTGCTGAACTGGATCGGCACGCGGTCGTACGGCCTGTACCTGTTCCACTGGCCGATCTATCAGATGATCCGCAAGCAGGCCGGCGTGGCGCTGACATTTCCCAAGTTCGCGATGGCGATCGCGATCACCGTTGTCATCGCCGAGGGCAGTTACCGGTTCGTCGAGATGCCGGTCCGCAAGCGCGAATTCTTCTCGCAATTCAGCGCGACTCCACGGGTCATGGTCGCGGTCGGAGCGGTTGGATTGCTGGTCAGTTACAGCGGTGTGTCGCTGCTCACAGCCGATGTCAAGTGCACGTCGAAGATCGAATGCGACAGCGCCGCAGCGCATCAGGCTGCGGCCCAGACAACGGCTCTCACGCCGGTCACGGCCACGACGGGCGTCACCGCCCCGACCGCCACGACCGTGTTCGACGCCACCTCGACAACTCCGCTCGCGGTGCCCGGCCTCAGCACCATTCCTGGCGAATCGACCACGACGGTCGCCGCGACCACGACGATCGCGGTTAAGCCGGTGATCGACGACCTGGCCATCGGCGAGTCGGTGATGCAGGGCGTGCAGAACGTGTTGCCCGATCACGGTGTGCTCGTCGATGCCCAGGAGAGCATCCAGGGCAAGGGGATCATCGAGGCGATCAAGACCGCCCGATCGCAATACGACATCACGGGCGCCGTGATCATCCAGTCGGGCACCAATGGACCGGTCTCACAAGCCGACTACGACGAGATGGCGACGTTGCTGGCCGACCTGCCGCACGTCTACTTCCTGACGATCAAGGCGCCGTTGAAATGGGTCGATCCGAACAACGCAATCATCACGGCACTCCCCGTCAAACATCCGAATGTGACGATCATCGACTGGCACGCGCTCGGCACGCAGCTGCCGCCCACAGATCTCTCGAAGGTCGATGGTGGCATCCACCTCAATTCTTCGAAGGCCGTACGTTTCTATGCGAACATGATCCTCGGCGCGCTCGGCAAGCCGCTGATCCCGACGCCGTAGGTTTGGTCGCGCTGACCTGCTCGGGCCTACGCTCGCCTGTATGACAAGTCCTCTTCGCGTTGCTGTTTCAGGTGCTGCCGGCCAGATCGGTTATAGCCTGCTGTTCCGTATTGCCTCAGGAGCGATGTTGGGTGACGACCAGCCGATCATCCTCCAGATGCTGGAAGTCACGCCGGCGCTGAAGGCGCTCGACGGTGTTCGCATGGAACTCGACGACTGCGCGTTCGCTTTGCTGGCCGGCACGAGCTGCACCGACGACGCCAACGTGGCCTTCGGTGATGCCGATGTGGTTCTGCTCATCGGCGCGATGCCACGCAAGGCCGGTATGGAGCGCAGCGATCTGCTCAGCGCCAACGGCGGTATCTTCAAGCCGCAGGGTCAGGCGCTCGGCAAGAGCGCCAAGAAGGACGTCAAGATCCTCGTCGTCGGCAACCCGGCGAACACGAACGCGTTGATCGCGATGCACAACGCAGATGGTCTCGAACCCGGTCGCTTCACCGCAATGACCCGGCTCGACCACAACCGTGCCGTTTCACAGCTCGCTGCGCGTACCGACAGGCCGGTCACCTCGGTGACGAAGATGACCATCTGGGGCAACCACTCGACGACGCAGTATCCGGACCTGTTCCACGCCGAGGTCGACGGCCAGAACGCCTACACGCTCGTCGACGACCATGCCTGGGTCGATGGCACATTCATCCCCACCGTTGCCAAGCGCGGCGCGGCGATCATCGAAGCTCGCGGGGCATCGTCCGCAGCGTCGGCTGCGAACGCTGCGATCGGCCACGTCCGCTCCTGGCACCTCGGCACTCCGGACAACGACTGGGTCAGCATGGCCATCCCGTCCGACGGCTCGTACGGCGTCCCGGAGGGCCTGATCTCCTCGTTCCCGTGTACCTGCAAGGACGGTGTCTACAGCATCGTCAAGGGTCTGGACATCGACGATTACAGCCGAGGCAAGATCGACGCCTCCACCGGTGAACTGTCCGAAGAGCGTGATGCAGTCCGCGAACTCGGACTGATCTAGCGCTATCCGGCCGTCGTGTGGAAGAGGTGACCAACGAGTGCGGTCACGGCGATTGCAGCGCCGCCCCACATCCCGACGCGCACCGCTGCTCGCCAGAGACTGGCGCCACCGGCCTTTGCTCCTGCTATTCCGAGCAGCAACAGGGCGGTCATCGATGCAGCGACCAGTGCGGGTACTCGAAGGTGACCTGTCACGATGAGCAGGGCCAGGAGCGGGACGAGGGCACCCATCACGAAGCTCGCCGCAGACGAGAATGCTGCTTGCACGGGCCGGGCCCTGGTGTGGTCGTGCATGCCCAACTCGTCGCGAGCGTGCGCCTCGACGGGATCGTGGGCCATCAGCGCAACGGCAACCTGCGTGGCGAGTTCGGCGGGCAGACCCCGGTGGCGGTAGATCGCAGCCAGTTCTCGTGTCTCGCCAGCAGGGTCGTCGTCGAGCTCGTCGCGTTCACGCTCCAGATCGGCCAGTTCTGTATCGCGCTGTGAACTGACGGAGACGTACTCACCAGCGGCCATCGACATTGCGCCGGCCACCAGGGCAGCCACAGACGCGGCGACCACAGCGGTTCGGGAGGCTCCGGATGCGACCACCCCGATGGCGAGACTGGCGACCGAGACGATGCCGTCATCGGCTCCCAGAACGGCCGCCCGAAGCCAACCCGCCCGTTCGCCTCGATGACGCTCGCGCTGAACATGTGGCGCCCGTGTGGCGTTGCTTTTCGAGTCCATCCTGGAATTAAAGCAGCGACGCCCGGGCGCCGTCGTTCGCGCTTCACATTGCCCGCCGTCATGGACGCTGCGCGAGTCAGGGAACCAATGACTCGCTCGGCGGCAGACACTGGAACAACGAGGCCCCGATCGGCTGCAACTGCGGATCGGTGGAATCGGTGGCCGAGTTGACCACCGCCTGCAGTTGCTGGTCGGAGAGCTTGGCGATGATTCGCTGGACGCAGACCTTGTCGAGGTCACTCCCGCCGGGCGAGGCCAAGACCGACGCAACGGCCTGGGCGACGAGCGCGGTGTTGGTGCTGCTCTTGGCGCAGTCGATGACAGTGTCACCGAGCTTGGTGCCCGCATCACTGAGCGCGAGTGAGGTGGCGTCAGGCGCGGTGTTCTCGGTGCCGGCCGCGAGGACTGCTGCATCGGCGCCACTGAGCTGGGCGACGACCTTTGCCACACACGCGGCGTCGAGCTGATACCCGAGCTTGATGGCCTGCTGGATCGTGTACGAAACGACGGTCGCGCGGTCAGCATCAGCGGTCGCGCTGTCGACTGGAGCGGTCGCGCTGGCGACTGGAGCGGTTTCAACCGGAGTCGTTGCGACGGCCATGACCGCGCCGCCACTCGACCCTCGCGTCACGGACGTGGCCGCCGGTGTCGCATTCGACGAGCACGCAGCGGTGGCGAACACAAGGGCGACAGCGATCCAAAGGGTGGCCGGTCGGCTCATCCGAGCGGACCGGCAAGAATGGCTACAGGCATCCCCCGACCATATCGCTCGTCCCGAGCCCGGGATCTGCGTGAGTTCGCCCCCGACGTGGCTATGCGAGGCGCAACGTGATGATCTGGAACGGACGAAGATCGACGACGATGTCCTCGCCGTCCAGATGAGCTGTGTCGGCTTCCTCGTCGAGGGGCGACTCGAGGAAGTCGCAGACCGTCACGCTGGTCGTCTCGAACGCCGTGGTGATGGTCGACGTCGCCCGTCCCCCCCGGGACTCGTAGGCGCGCACGATGATGTCGCCGCTGCCGTCTTCGGCCAGCTTCAACGCCGTGACGACGACGGCCGGAGAGGATGACCGGACGGCCGTCAACGGTCC
>JAYTOM010000133.1:0-5707 GCA_043747765.1 Actinomycetota bacterium | reverse complement strand
GCTTCTCGCTGGCGAGGTCGTGACCTACCACGGCGAACACCTACATATCGACGAGGCTCAGATCGACGCCTCGCGTCAGAAGCGACTACCAATCCTGGTTGGCGGGAACGGCGCCGCCTTGCTCGGGCACGCTGGCGCTCATGCCGACATCACTGGGCTGCAGGGACTCGGCCGTATACGACCTGATGGACACTTGCACGCGGCGAAGTGGGACCCGTTGTGGCTTACCGCACAGATCGATCAGGTGCGCGCCGGTGCTCGAAGCTCCTTCGTGAGGGTCTCCCGCTGGCGGAAGAGATGCGTGAGGTCGAGACCGCCCGGCTGATGGCAGAGCTCCTCAGGAAGACGACGCAGACCGAATCGACGCAGCGTGCGATTCTGCGACCGCAGGATGGCATCTGGCGCATCGAGTTCAACTGCACGAACCTGCACGTGCCTGATCTGAAGGGCCTGTGGCACCTGCGCGAGTTGGTCGCACGACCACACCAGCCCATACCGGCACTGTCGTTGATCGGGGCGACGAGCGAGACCCCGCTGCCCAGCGCCGACACCGGCCCCGTCCTCGACCAGCAGGCGCTCAGGCAGTACCGCAGCCGTCTCGCCGAGCTCGACGACGAGGTCGACGCTGCGGCGATGCGCGGCGACACCAAGCGGCAGGCGCAGCGGAGCGCCGAACGTGATGCGCTGATCGCCGAACTCAAGCGAGCCACCGGCTTGGGTGGCCGGCCCCGACGGTCCGGCTCCCCGACCGAGAAGGCCCGCCTCAACGTGACCCGAACGATCCGTCACGCCATCACCGAGCTCGCATCCAGGGCACCAGAGCTCGCGGCGCACCTCGACCAGTCCATCGTGACGGGGGTCTCCTGCTGCTACGAACCCGCAGTCGACATCGCGTGGACGACCTGAGGTGAGGAACATGGTTCGTTCAGAACGAACCACACACAGACCACGAACGAACGCCTTCGATGTAGGTGACACACCGTCGCCCCACACATAAGGAGTCCACGAGATGGCTACCAACAAAGAACTCATCGAAGACCTCTACGGGTGCTTCGCAGCCGGCGACGTCGCGGCCGTCCTCGGCGCCATGGCCGACGACATCCAGTGGACCGAGGCCGATGGCTTTCCGCTCGCCGGCACGTACGTCGGTCCGCAGGCCGTGCTCGAGGGCGTGTTCGTGCGACTCGGCGAGATCGGCGACCACTTCTCTGTGGTCCCCGAGCAGTACGTCGCGGACGGTGACACCGTCGTGACGCTTGGGACCTACACGTGGAAGCAGAAAGGCACCGGTGAGCCGGCCTCGGTGAAGATGGCTCACGTGTGGACCATTCGCGATGGCAAGATCGCCGACTTCCAGCAACACGTCGACACCGCCAAGGTTCGCGAACTCAGCTGAACTTCGCACCCCAATCTCACTCCATCGGAGTTGGTAGTTCCAATCGGTCTGCGATGGGAGCAACATCCGACAACTGATGTCGCAGATGCTCACTCTGGTGCGCCGCCCGTGTCACCGAAGTGCGGGTAGGGGACACAGAAGGAAGCGCGCTGGGATCTGCGGAGACTCTCACTCACGACTTTGGAAACGACGACGGAGTCATAGCGAGACATACGCAACACCTGAGTTGAGCGGCGCTCGCTCCGTGTCGGAGTACGCCTTTGGCGGTGACGTTCCCTCGGATCACGGTCAATGCGGAGCGGATAGGCGGCTTGCCGTGCGTTCGTGACCTTCGGTTTCCCGTTGCGTCTGTGGTGGCGATGGTCGCCGACCGGATGACCGTCGATGAGATTCTCGGCGAGCATCCAGATCTCGAGGCTGAAGACGTGGCCGAGTGCCTGCGATACGCAGCGCTCGCCGTGCAAGAACGCGAGCTGCCGCTGCGCCAGCCGACGTGAGGTTTCTGCTCGCCCAGAACCAGTCGCCGCTGCTCGTCGAACTGCTCGCTGCTCACGGTCACGATGTCGTCCACGTCCGCGATCGCGGCCTGTCCAGAGCCCCTGATCGCCACATCCTGGAATTGGCGTCGGCTGAACGACGAACGGTGATCTCGGCAGACACAGACTTCGGGAAATCTTGGCTCGCTCAAACGCAGCTGGACCGTCGATCGTGCTCTTCCGTCGCCTAGGCCAACGCCGAGCGGAAGAGGTCGCGGCGTTACTGCTGGCGCACCTCACTGCGGTCACGGAGGACCTTGACGGGGGAACGGTCGTGGTCTTCGATGCCGATCGCGTCCGCGTCCGGCGGCTCCCTATGGATGAGCAGTAGGCCGCCTCGAATATGAGCACCAAGAATGCGTCCACCGTGAGACGCTCGTGAGACGTTTTGCGGCAACATGCCACGATTCGGCTGTGCCGACTGTCGTCGAGAGTAGCCCTGACCTGCAGTTTGTTGTTTTCTGCAGTGCCTGGATCTGGTTCACACCGGAGTGCGGTGACGACGGCTGCCGCCGTCACGACACTCGGGTGCTGCGGTGACACTCGGGTGCTGTCAGAGCGGTTCGACGGCGAGGCGGTGGTTGGCGACCTGCGGGCCGCCGATCCAGCCGCACAGCTGCGGGTCGCACTGCTTGAGCTGACCGGAGATCCAACGGCCGTCGGTTCCGAAGATGCCGACCTGGTCGTCGAGGGTCACGCGGATATGACCGGCGCCGTCCTGCTCGTACAACGCCCTGGTGAACGGATGGATGATCCCTCTCATGACTCGCCCCTCACTGCTCGCTCCTCATGATGGTTTCACGCTGACCCATTCGCCGAGTGTGTCGTGGAGCCACCTGATCTTCGACTCCTGATACGAAGCGAGCGTGATGCCGGGCTTGAACGTCGTCTCCAGGCCACGTTGCACCTTCGACATGTTGAACGTGTCCTGATCGAACACCTTGGCAAGCATTCCCAGCTCCGGCGCGCTCGTCCACGGGTCGTTGACGCCGAGTGCATGCACGCTTGCCGGAGGTGGTCGTTCACCGGAGAACGGCGAGAGGAAGAGCACTTCCATGATCGCGCTGCGATGGTCGTCGCCGTTGGGGCGGAAGCGGTAGACGATTCGGTTGAACGCACCCCATGGGTGGAAGTTCGGGAACAGCGTGTAGTCGAGGCTGTCCATCATTTCGGCGTCGCTCATCGAATCGACGCGGTCACCGACGACCGCACGCCACCGTTCGCGTGATGCGGCGGCGGCCGTGGATCGTGCGGTTTCGCCGTCGGCGATCGGGAACGGGAGCATTTGATCGACACGGACGTCGAGCATCGAGCGCAGCATTTCCTCCTCGGTCGGCTTCCAATCGAGCAACGGGCTCGGGGTGCCGCCAGGCGTGAGCACCCGCGAGAACGTGTCCCACACGTCGACCTGCGAGTTGGTGTCACCGAGGTAGGGAAGAATTTGCGGATGCGTCCCACTGACGTGATATGCCTCGCAGAACGCCTCCTGGGTGATCTTCCAGTTGGCTTCGATGATCTTGGTGACGTGGGCCTCGACATACCGGTGCTCGAGATCCCACACCTCGAACTGCTCTGCCATCTCGCCGATGAAGTCCATCAACGGGGCGGCGTGCGGATCGGGATTGATGAACACGAAACCGGCCCAGGTTCCCACCGCACATTCGGGGAGGTGGAAGTCGTCCTTGCCGCGCTCGTCGACGTGGGGAAAATCCCACGCTGCCGGAACGTCTGCGAGCGTGCCGTCGAGCGCCCAGGCGAAACCGTGGAACGGGCAGCGGAGCTCGGAGCAGTTGCCGTCGTAGTCCTTTAACCGACGGCCTCGGTGCAGGCATGCGTTGGGGTAGGCCTTGATGCTGCCGTCCGGTGCGCGGGCGACGACAAAGGAGAGGTTGGCGATGTCGTAGACGATGAAGTCGCCGGGGGAGGGGATGTGCTCGACCCGACAGGCGAACTGCCAGACGCGCATCCACAACTGTTCGACCTCTGCTCGGTGCCACTCGCGGCTCGTGTACCGCTCGATCGGGATGTCGGCGTTGCCGAGGAACCGTGTCGATTCGAGGCGGAGTACGTCCGGCACGGGATGGGTGTCGCCGTCCAGGAGTTGTTGATAGGTGATGCCCGGCGAACGTGCCTGGCGTGTTTCGGCTACTGTCATGGGCCCATTATTAACCATCGGATTACTTTCGTCCAGCAAAAGCTATAGTTGTCTCGTGGCCGGGGGGCTGTGCAGCATGCCGGGGAGGTGTCGAGGCGTTTCGATGAGTGTGACGACAGGCCCTGCGGAGAACTGGGCAACGCTCTGGGAAGCGATCGCCGCCCGTCAGCCGGAGCACGTCGCTGTTGTCGTCGGCGATCACCGGCTCACCTGGCGGTCGCTCGACGATCGCGCTGCGCGGCTCGCCAACGCCCTCGATCAACGCGGCATCGGCGCGGACGCCAAGGTCGCCCAACTGATGTTCAACTGCCCTGAGTATCTCGAGTCGTCGTACGCCGCATTCAAGGTCAGGGCAAGCACGGTGAACGTCAATTACCGCTACCGCGCCGCTGAGATCGTGCACGTCGCCAGTGACTCAGGTGCACGGGCATTGTTTTTCCACGGTGCATTCGCCGATGTGGTGGACGAAGCCCGCCGCTCGCTCCCGGAGCTGACGACGCTCGTGCAGGTCGAAGACGGCGACGCTGCAGAGCTGCTCGACGGCGCGGTGCGGTACGAGGATCTGATCGCCGATAACGAGCCGGTCAAACCGGTCGCCAGAAGCGGTTCGGACGAACTGCTGCTCTACACCGGTGGAACGACCGGCTCTCCGAAAGGCGTCGTCTGGCGCCACGACGACCTGTTCACGGCAATGGCGTTCGCCGGATACGCTCCGCTGGGCATCCCCGTGCCGTCGAGCGCCTCCGAGGTGGGCGAGATCGCCGCCCGGCTGAACGCAGCTGGATCGAGCCCGGTGAACATGACCGCACCGCCGCTGATGCATGGCACTGCGCTGTTCCTGGCGATGTCGACCTTCGTGCTCGGTGGGACGGTCGTGCTCCTCGCAGGACGTCGCTTCGATCCCGCAGAGCTGCTCCGCCTGATCGAGCGAGAGCACGTCACCCAGCTGTCGATCGTCGGTGACGCCTTTGCCCGTCCGATCGTCACCGAACTACAGCGCGCCGAGTCACGGGCGATCGACCATACCTGCAACGACCACCACCATGACCATGACCAGGACCACTACGACATCACCAGCCTGACGAGGATCATGTCGACCGGCGCGACGCTCTCGTCGACGTACAAGCGCGAGCTGATGAAACGGGCGACGCGTGCGACCGTCGTCGACATGATCGGTGCCTCGGAGGGCGGTCCGTTCGCGATGGCGACGACGCTGCCGGGAACCGATCCGGTGGCAACGGCAAAGTTCACGGCGACACCTGTGACGGCCTTGTTCGATCCGGACACATGGCAACCGATCGAACGGGGGAGTGGAGTCGAAGGGGTGCTGGCGGCGACGGGACCGATCCCGCTCGGCTACTACCGCGATCCGACGAAAACGGCGGCGACCTTCCGCACGATCGGCGGTATCCGCTACAGCATCCCCGGTGACCACGCGGTGATCGACCTCGACGGCACGGTGCACCTGCTCGGGCGGGGGTCCGTGTGTATCAACTCCGGCGGCGAGAAGGTTTATCCCGAAGAGGTCGAAGTCGTCGCCCGTCGATTCGCCGGCGTCGAGGACTGCGTCGTCGTCGGTGTGGCCGACGATCGATTCGGCGAGATCGTCGTGCTGGTCGC
>JAYTOM010000132.1:0-4358 GCA_043747765.1 Actinomycetota bacterium | reverse complement strand
GCGGCGTTCGAATCGACCATCGACGGTGTGACGTCGGCTCTTGCCGCACTCATCGGTTCGGGTGGCGCCGATGCCCGTCGGAGCCAGACCGGGCAGGTCCACCAGTACTACGCCGTCATCGTCGCGGCAGCGGCCGTCGCGGCAGCGGCCGTTGCGGTGTGGCGCTGATGATGCTGACACTCTGCTCCGTCGTCCCGCTCGTGGGCGCGCTCGTGTTGATCGGGGGCCGTCGCTGGACGTCGGCGACGATCCGTCGAATCGCGACAATCGTCTCCGCCATCCCCGTCGCGCTGCTCATCGTCGCGTGGGCTCGGTTCGACATCCATTCGTCCGCTCGCTTCCAGTTGACCGAGTCGGCGTCCTGGATTCCCTCGATCGGTGCCGGTTGGCGAGTGGGCGTCGACGGCATCGCTCTGGCGATCGCGCTGATGAGTGCTGTGCTCTTCGTCGCGGCCATCGCATTCCCAGCCGACACACGTGGACGACCGTCGCACTACTACGCGTGGTTCCTGTTCCTCGAGGCGGTGTCACTCGGGCTGTTCCTCACCACGGACCTTCTGGTGTTCTACGTCTTCTTCGATCTCGGCCTGGTCGGCATGTATTTCCTCATCGCCCGATTCGGTCATGGCGACAGCCGGCGGGCCGCACTCACATTCTTCCTCTACACGCTCGCCGGATCGCTCGTGATGCTGCTCGGCATCATCGCCTTGGCACTGTCGATGCACCCGTTGACGTTCGACATGGCGAGGATCATCGAGTCCCAGCCGCTCGCCGCCGGAGGCGCGAAGAGCGCGTTGGTGATGCTTGCGCTCGTTGTCGGCCTGGCCGTCAAGATCCCGCTGGTCCCGGTGCACACATGGCTGCCGCCGGCGCACGTCAACGCGCCCGCGTCGGCATCGACGATCCTCGCCGGGGTGATGCTGAAGATGGGCGCGTTCGGGATGATCCGCATCCCGTTGTCGATGATGCCGAGCACATTCGCCCGGTGGGCCCCATGGATCGGCATCGCCGCCGTGGTCAGCATCGTCTACGGAGCGATCGTCGCTCTCGGTCAGACGAGCCTGAAAGCGCGAATCGCGTACACGTCGATCAACCACATGGGCTACGTCATGCTCGGGATCGCAGTGGCGGGCGTGCTCGGCACGGCGAATCGCGACGGTCGACGTCTCGCGCTCACCGGGGCGACGGTCGAGATGGTCGCCCACGGACTCATCACCGGGACCCTGTTCCTGGTCACCGGCTCGTTCTGGCGACGCACTCAGGACTACGAGATGGATGACTACGGTGGTCTCTCGGGACCTGCTCCTCGCCTCGCTGCGGTCGCCGTCCTCGCGTCGTTCGCCAGCTTGGGCCTCCCGGGTCTCGCCGGGTTCGTGGCCGAGGTCCAGATCTTCATCGGCACGTTCAGCGTCTATCCGGTCCTCGCTGCGGTGGGCCTCATCGGCTTGCTCATCACCGCCGCGCTGTTCCTCCAGTTCCTACAAAAGGTCTTCTTCGGAGAGCTCCCGGATTCCCGCGTCGGTTTCGCCGATCTCGATCGTCGGGAGATGGTCGTGCTCAGCTCACTGACTGCACTCATCGTCATCGTCGGAGTCGATCCCCGCCTGCTCCTCGACCTCATCGAGACGACGAGCCGTGCCGTGACCGGAGGCTGACCCGTGCCGGTCGGCGACGTACTCGCCCCCATCGTGATCGTCGTCGGGGCGGTCACCATCGTGTTGTTCGCTGCCATCGCGCCACACCGCTGGCAACCCGCCGCAGCGATCATTGCTCTAGGAACCTGCGGCGCGGCGGCTGCGCTCGCTGCCGGCACGATGTGGAACAACACGCAACGAACCACGTTCTCCGGAACGTGGTCGCTCGACGATGTCGCAGGTTGGGGCCAGCTCATCATCATCGTCGTCGCCGCACTCACCGTGGCCCTGTCACCTGAATGGATGCGCACCGACCCTCGACACGGCGAGTGGTACGCCATCGTGCTGTTCTCGACGGCCGGGGCGATGGTCATGACGAGCGCGACCGACGTGATGGAACTGATCGTCGGCGTGCTGCTCTCCTCGACCGCCGGATACGTGCTTGCCGCATACCACCGCCGATCGGCACTCTCCACCGAAGCGGGCACCAAATATTTCCTGATCGGCGCCCTCACCAACGTCGCCTTGCTGATCGGCGCAACGCTGCTCTTGGCACTCACCGGCACCACCACCTACGCAACGATGCGGGCGCAGCTCGGAGTGCACAGCGGCATCGTCGAGAGCGCAGCACTCGTCCTCATCATCATCGGCCTCGCGTTCAAGATCGGAGCGGCGCCAGCTCACCAATGGGTGCCAGATGTTGCCCAAGGAGCACCCGCCCCCGCAAGCGCGTTCTTGACGATCGCGCCCAAGGTCGGCGGCCTCATCGCGCTCGCTCGAATCGTCTCCATCGCGCCCGATACCGTTGGCTGGCGGCCGCTCGTCGCGGCGATTGCCGTCTCCACGATGACACTGGGCAACCTCGGGGCGCTGTGGCAGACCGATGTCCGCCGGCTGCTCGGTTGGTCCTCGATCTCCCAGGCGGGATATGCACTCATCGCCGTCGCAGTGCTGGGCCGCACCGAACAGGCGATACCCGCCCTGTTGTTCTTCCTCGCGGCCTACGCATTTGCCCAACTCGCCGCGTTCGGGGTGGTCACTGAATTGCGCGGCCTCACCGACATCGATGACTACCGAGGACTCGCCGGACAGCGACCGCTCCTCGCGATTGCCCTCGGCATCGCCATGCTATCGATGGCCGGCATCCCGCCACTGGCCGGCTTCTCCGGCAAACTGCTGCTGTTCGGGGCAGCGATCGACGGCGGATACGGATGGCTCGCCGTCGTCGCAGTGGCCAACACCGTCATCTCCCTCTTCTACTACCTCCGCCTCATCGCTGCGATGACGTTCGACACGTCCCCACGAACGGTCCGGGTCCTCGGCAGATCAGCTGCCGTCGCAACCGGCATCGCGACCATCAGCGTCATCGCGCTCGGTATCGGTGCCGAAGGACTACTGAAGCCACTCCGTGACGCTCATCTCGTTCCATGACGGCTCCCGACGGGTTGCAACACGGCCAAGTGCGCCAACAATCGTCTCGGCGCCGATCAGTTACGGGTATGAGAATCGGGATTGGACACCCTGTCGATATGGCAGGGTGCGCCGAGGATCGGCCGTGCACATGCCTGCTCGGCGATATTGGTTGGGCCAACGATCGCGATGGCCGAGGTCCGCTTCGTTCGGCCCCGGCGGCAAGGATGGCGAGTTCAGAGATCGAACGGCCGAACACCACCAGTGTGCGGTCGCCGGCCGTGAGCCTTTCGTCGCAAAGCGAGTTTGGCGAGTCGGACGCGCGGGTAATTGCGTTGCCGCCTTTGATCGCAATACATCGATCAGGCGTGCCTTGGAGGAAACGATGTTCGACGACATTGAGATGACGAGAGCGGTCATCAGATTCGGACTGCCTGCGGCAATAGGCGCGACCACTGCTTCAGTTGTCGGCGACTTCAATGACTGGGATGCATCGGCGAATCTGATGGTGCGGGCAACGGACGGGTCTTTCGAGTGCGTGATCGAGGTGGCCGTGGGGCGCACGTACCAGTATCGATTTCTGGTCGATGGCGAGCGGTGGGAGAACGATTGGAACGCCGACTCGTACGCTCCGAACGTTTTCGGTGGCGACGACTCGGTGCTCGACCTGGCCAACGGATCGTCGCGGCTCATCCGCGCCGCAACCGCGGGTGTTGACACCGTCGTGCCGGGCACACCAGAGCAGATCGAGCAAGCCCCGATCAACAAGAACAGCGCGCCCGAGGGTTCGACTGCTGTGACGAAATGATGACCTGGCCTGGTACCTGCGCTTGCTCTCAGAGCCATCTTCAGCGGTGCCGGAACGAACATCGCTGTCTTCTCTGACATTGCTGACAGTGTCGAACTGTGCGTCTTCGATCGACGGCACGAAGCGACGGTTTGCTGTACCGGAGCGCTCGGACGAATTATGTCACGGCAATGTCCCGTCCATCGCGGCCGGAGCCCGATCTGGGTTTCGGGTGCAGGGACCGCGGGAGCCCGCAGCCGGTCCATCGCCGCCATCCGAGCGACTGGGTGTACAGGCATACCTTGCCGTCGAGCCCGATCTTCGCGACGACCAGGTTCGGTGCCGTCGTGCCCCCAGCCAGGTTGAGGTTCGACGCGTCCGGGCGGGCTTGGCCGCATGGCCACGCCGTCACGAAACCGGCAGTCGCCGCTGCGATGCCGGTGACGTTCAGCACGACTGCACTGGCGTCAGCAGGAACCTTCGTCGCCAGCGCCTGTCACCTGCAACGCGACCGTCTGGCCGGCGGG
>JAYTOM010000131.1:0-3445 GCA_043747765.1 Actinomycetota bacterium | reverse complement strand
GATCGCTGCGGGAAGCCCACTGCCGGCGATCGAGCGGGCAAGCGCATCGACCGACGGGGGACGACTCGTTGGCGCAATCAACCGATCCATGTGCGATTGAACCTACCTGTCGCCGCCACCATCGGATTAACGTCGCCGGATGCTGTCCGTGCCGATCGTGCGCCTCGACCCCGATCTCGCCCTGCCGAGCTACGCCCACGCCGGCGATGCGGGACTGGATCTGTGTGCTCGCGAGAACGGCGTCATCGCCGCAGCGGGCGGCCGGCTGATCATGCCGACGGGCATCTCGATCGCGATACCGCTCGGTCACGCAGGTTTGGTGCTGCCGCGCAGTGGTCTGGCGCTGAAGCACGGGATCACCGTCGTCAACGCGCCAGGGTTGATCGACGCCGCCTATCGCGGCGAGATCAAGGTCGTGTTGCTGAACACTGATCCGACTGCCGACTACGAGATCCACCGCGGCGACCGGGTCGCCCAACTGGTCCTGCAACGTGTCGAGGAGGTCGCCTGGCAGGTGGTCGAGAACCTCGATGGCGACAACCGTGGCGGAGGGTTCGGCCACAGCGGCCGCTGACCTTGCCGTCGCTCGGCGACCGGGCCCGACGTCACTTCCACGCAAAGACCGGTTGCTCGAACGTGTCTACGCGTTCGTCCGCTCGACCGTCGAGGGCGACCCACCGGAACTGCACGAGAACCGCCCCGGTCGGAGCGTGGATGAGGTCGCCGCCAAGCGGCACTTGCACGACCGGGTGCTCGCTCTCGGGGATCTGGACGAACCTCGGCGAGTCGACGCGGCAGAGTTCGTGCAAACCAATCCTGAACACACTGTCCACTTCGTCGGGGCTCGGGTCCAGCACGACATCGCCGCCGCCCCAGATCACCACAGGGGTGATGACGTATCCGGAACGGGTCGGGTAGTCGTCGAGGAGTCCGAGCACGGAGCCGGCCGGCAGATCCAGTCCGAGTTCTTCGTGCAGCTCACGGAGCGCCGTCTGCTCGACCGTTTCACCCTGGTCACAACGGCCTCCGGGCAACGCCCACTGGCGGCTGTGGGCGCGCAGCCGGCCAGAACGCCGGCACAGCAGAAATGCTGCGCCGCCGGCGACACCGGTCATCAGGCCGTCGAGTCCGGTGACGTCGGATGGGATCACGCGCAGCCCGACGATGTCCACCTCGGAAAGGTCGATGCCGTCACGGATCGCGTCACTGTCCACCACCACGATCGCCACCGCTGCATGCTTGCGATCATCGAGCGGCACCGCTCTTCGCGTATGTCGGGCCAGATTGGCGACGATGTCCTCGCGGAGTGCCTCCGTGTAGGCCATTTCAGGGGGGCGTGCGTTCACGTCCATCATCACAGCCTCACTTCCGTGGGATCCGGCTGCTGAGTACGCCCGCGGCGTCCAGTGCGGCAATAGCCGCGTCGCCCAGACCGAGCACATCGCGGAGCACCTCGACGTTGTCCTCGCCCCGGAACTTGGGGTCGCCACTGACTCCGGACGATGCATCACTGAAGGTCCACGGCGAGTTCGGAATGCGCACTGTGCCGCCTTCGCGATCTGAAACGCTGACGATTGCGTCACGTTCGATGGCCCATTCGCTGGCCGCCATGTCACGAACACTGCGCACGACGCCCATCGCCAGTTCGTGCTCTTCGAGCGCTGCTTCGATGGCCGCCGCATCGAGTTGCCGGCCTGCCCAGTCGCGCATGATCATCACGAGTGCCGGCATGTTGGCGAGCCTGCTGCGGACGTCCGTGAACCGAGGATCGTCGAACAGTTCGGGCATCTCCATCGTCTCGACGAAACGGTCGAAGGTGCCGCGCTCAGCTGGATGGCCGCTGACCATCACCGTTTGTCCGTTCGACGCCGTGAGCACGGGATAGTCGCCGGGGAGAAACGAACGGACCCAGTCAGGCGACGTCTCGCCGTCCCACAGATGATTGTGAGCGTGCTCGTTGACATACAGCATGGTCTGCGCCATCGACACCTCGACCCGCTGTCCGCGCCCGGTGCGTTCACGTTGATACAGCGCGGCGAGGATGCCGCTGGCCAACTCGAGCGACGTGTACACATCGGCGTGGCTGTGCGCATCGTTGAGGTACACGACGCCTCCGTCGGCCTGCGGATGTGCGTCACCCTGGGCCTTCGTGAAGCCGCTCTCGGCGCCGATCACCGTTGCGTATGCGCGCCGGTTTCGCCAGGGCCCGGTCGAGCCGTATCCCGTTGCGCTGGCGTAGACGATGCGCGGATTGACGGCGGCAACGACGTCGTGACCGAGCCCGATCCGCTCCATCACACCGGGTCGGAAGTTCTCCATCAGCACGTCGCAGTGCACGACCAGGTCGAGCAACAATCGGACTGCCTCCGGCTTGGCGAAATCCAGGCTGATGTTGCGCTTCCCGGCGTTCTGCTGGATGAAGTACGTGGCCATCCCGCCCACTCGAGGGTTCGAGAACCGGGTCAGATCACCCGCGGGTGGCTCCACCTTGATCACGTCCGCCCCCATGTCGCGCAGCATTCGCGCGGCATGCGGTCCGCTGAGCACGCGCGTGAGGTCGAGGACCCTGATCCCGTGTAACGGTCCTGGCAACGGGGAAGACGGTGTTGGTACGCGAACAGCTGAGGTTGCATCGACCATGGCCATAGTCTCGCGGTGGCGCCGCACAGAACATGTACGGAGCCCGGCAACAAAGGAGCCGTGAATGTTCTTCAATCGAAAGACCCAGATTGTGGCGCCGACTGCAGCCCTGAGGGGGCGCCCGCATCAGGCGATGCCGATTCCCGATCAGCACTTCGTCAACGGCAACCCGTTGCAAGGCCCGTGGCCCGACGGCTTTCAGACCGCCATCTTCGGGATGGGTTGCTTCTGGGGCGCGGAGCGAAAGTTCTGGGAGACGCCCGGCGTGTATTCGACGGCTGTCGGTTACGCCGGTGGCTTCACGCCGAACCCCACCTACGACGAGACCTGCAGCGGCCGCACCGGCCACACCGAAGCCGTTCTGGTCGTCTTCGATCCGGCGGCGATCAGCTACGAGCAGCTTCTCAAGGTCTTCTGGGAGAGTCACAACCCGACCCAGGGCAACCGCCAGGGCAATGATGTCGGCACCCAGTACCGCAGCGCGATCTTGGCGACCACCGCCGAGCAGTTGCGTCTGGCCGAGGCCGCGCGTGATCTCTATCAGGAGCAACTGACCAGGTTCAAGAAAGGCCGGATCACCACCGAGATCGCTGCGGCCGGCGAGTTCTACTATGCCGAGCCGTACCACCAGCAGTACCTGGGCAAGAACCCCCGTGGGTATTGCGGTCTCAGGGGAACCGGGGTCAGCTGCCCCGTCGGCCTGATCGCTTCCTGATGTCCGTGGCCGTGGGCTGAGTCAGGGGTTCCAGGTTCCGATCTGGGCGCACGCGCCGCTGATGTCGCCGGCCGATCCGGCGTAGGAAAA
>JAYTOM010000130.1:0-9507 GCA_043747765.1 Actinomycetota bacterium | reverse complement strand
AGACCAGGAATGTCCGATCCGTTCTTGGCGAACACGGACAGCCCGACAGCGGGCGCTTTCGCGTTGCCGTCAATCGTGAAACCCCCGGCATCGAGGCTTTCGCTCACGTTCAACTGGATCCGGCCCGGCAGGTTGAGGCCCGGGATGATCTGGTCCGTTGCAGCGGCGCCGATCTCGAAGCTGTAGTAGGCATCGAGTTGCGGCTTGGTCCAGGCAGCGCTCGTCGTCAGGATCGTGACATCGACGAACACGAGCGAGCCGTCTGCATCGTTCTTCATCTCACCGATTGCGTAGGCAGCAAGGACTGGCGCAAGCACGGCATCGTTCGGAATCGGTGCGGTCTCGAGGCCGGAGTACGGCACCCATGAGTAACCCGGGATCGGATGGAAGTCAACGGAAGCATCTGTCGGCACGATTGCACCGGCGGGGACGGTCCCGGTCTGGCTGGTCGATGGAACCGTGTTCACACCGGTGTCGATCGGCAGCGGGGTGTTCGGCGTGCGCACCGTGGTCGGCGGTGCGGTGGTCGGGGGCGCTGTTGTGCGCGGGGTCGTGGTCGACGCGGCTGTGGTGGTCGGGGGCCGGGTGGAGGTCGTTGCCGGTGCCTGAGTGGTGGCCGGCGCTGTCGAACCCGTTGTCTCGGTCGGACCCGTTGTCTCGGTCGTGACGGCGGCAGCGTTGCCGAGATCGACGCACTTGTCCGTGCCGAGAGAGCCGGCGAGACCGTCGTTGGTCTTGCTCAACTTGTCGAGCTTGTCGGTGGCTGTCTTCGCAGCGGATTGGTCTTTGGCCTTCACTGCCTTGCCGAGCTTGACGATCTGGGTCTGCATCTCCTCGGCGTTGGAGACGTAGTCGTCGAAATTGGACTTCAGGGACGCCGGAGGCTTCAACAGGTTGAGCGCGTCGAGGCTGGTCTGGATCGTGTCGTTGGCGTCGGTGTAGAACGACTTGGCGGTCGGATCGAGTTTGGTGAGGGCGCGAGCCTCGGTGTGACAGATCGCGTTCATCTGCGTCACGAAGTCGGATTGGGAGAGCGTCTTCGGTCCGCTGCTTCCGCACGCACTCAGCATCAGGGCGATCACGACCAGCGGTGCACTGACAAGATGACTGCGTTTCATTGGTGATTCTCCTCGTTCGCAATTCTGCGGCCCGTCCGCGGTGCAGATATCGCACATCATATGAAAGTCCACGTCTCGGAAGTGAACTTTTCGGGGGGCGACAGGTTCGTTTCGTCGAGCTGTGACACCTTTGCCGTGACGTCGCCGTCGGTAGGCTCGACCGCAATGGCATCCCAGTCGCTGTACCGCCGCTATCGCCCTCGCCGATTCAGTGAGATTCGCGGTCAGGATCACGTCGTCCGCGCGCTGCGCAGTGCCGTCGAGCACGACCGAGCGGGCCAGGGTTACCTGTTCAGCGGCCCCCGCGGAACCGGTAAGACCACATCGGCGCGGATCCTCGCCAAGGTTCTCAACTGCACAGACCCGGTCGAGGGCGAGCCCTGTTGCGTCTGTGAATCGTGTCGGTCGGTGGAAGCCGGAACCAGCTACGACGTCCACGAACTGGACGCGGCCAGCAACAACGGTGTCGATTCGATGCGTGACCTGATCGAGAAGGCATCGCTCGGCACCCCCGGCCGCCACAAGGTGTACATCCTCGACGAAGTCCACATGCTCTCCAAGGGTGCCGAGGCGGCTTTGTTGAAGACGCTCGAGGAGCCGCCGCCACACGTCGTGTTCGTGCTCGCCACCACTGATCCGCAGAAGGTCAGCCAGACGATCCGCTCGCGTGTTCAGCACCTCGAGTTCCATCTGTTGCCGATGGACGAGTTGGAGAAGCACATCCGGTGGGTGATCGACGACGCCGGCCTCGTCGTCAGCGAAGAAGGCATCCGTTCGGCGCTTTCCCAGGGGGGCGGTTCGGCGAGAGACACGCTGTCCGCGCTGGAACTGGTCGCGGCCTCGGGTGGGGGCGCCCCCGACTCCGTGTCCTACGACGAGTTCATCGAAGCGTTCATCAACCATGATCCGGGCCAGGCACTGTCAGCACTTGCGTTTGCGGTGCAGCAGGGTCGCGATTCGCGGACACTCGCGCAGGACATCGTCCGTTACCTACGCGACTGCTTCCTGTCATTGATGGCGCCTGAGTTGGTGCAATTGCCGGATGCCCAGGCGACCCGGGTCGCCGAACAGGCTCAACGTCTCGGCGCGGCTGCGATCGTGCGCTCGATGGAGCGCCTCGGCGAGATGCTCGTCGAAATGCGCCACGCGCCAGATCCACGCCTGCTGCTCGACGTCGCGCTTGTTCAGCTGACCCACGAGGCGGGCGGCAACGACCTCGCTTCGATCCTCGTCCGCCTGGAGAGGTTGGAGAAGAACGGGGTTCCCGCAGCCACTCCGTTCGGTGCAGGATCAGGATCAGCGTCCCGCCCCGTACCGGTCGATCCGAACACCGGTCGCGTCGCGCTCGGCGGTCGGACCCGCCGCGATGTTCCGCTGCAGCCGGTCGACGCGTCGGCAGCCGCCGCTGCCGTGCCCACCTCGCCGTCGCCGACTGATCAACAGCGCGTCGCCCCTGAGCCGTCTCCAGCCGTCGCTCAGACCCCAGCCGTTGTGTCGACCCCAGCCACCATGCAGACTCCAGCCACCACGCAGACTTCGACCACATCCGAATCCCAGGCCCCGCAATCACTGGCCCCGCAATCCCGGGCCCCCGCGGAAACCCTCACCGGCCCCGCCCTTCTGGCGGCCGTCAGCGAGGCGTGGCAGGCCGGCATCCTCCCGGCGATCAAGAAGCCGATGGCGCGTGCTCTGTTCTCGGCCGGTCACATTATCGAAGAGCGTGACGGCAAGATCGTCGTTGGGCTGCCGAATGAAACTCACCGCTCGAAGAGCGACACCTTTCGTGGCGATGTCGAGGCCGCAATCGAGACACACCTCGGGGTGACCGTCGAGCTGACCCTCGTGGTCGATCCGAACGGGCATCCTGGCGACCATCTCGCGCCAGTTGTTCCGCTGCGTTCGTCAGGCGGTCACGGGTCATCGGTTCCCGTTCGTCGCGACGAGACGCTCGATGAGGACATCGACATCAGTGATCTCGTCGATGCGCCGCCCGGGTCGATCAAGTCACCGGAGGATCGCCTCGCCGACGCCTTTCCCGGGTCGGTCTTCATCGAAGAATCCCGCTGACGGTCTTCGGAGACATGGCCACCTACACCCAACCGGTCCAGGCATTGATCGACGAGCTCGGCCGGCTCCCCGGCGTCGGGCCGAAGTCGGCTCAGCGGATCGCCTTCCATCTGCTCAAAGCGCCCCACGACGACGTGGCACGGCTGGCACACGCGATCGTCGACGCCAAGGCGCGGGTCAGGTTCTGCTCGCGTTGCTTCAACTTCGCCGAGGGCGAGTTCTGCCCGATCTGTCTCGACGAGCGGCGGACAGGCCAATTGCTGTGCGTCGTCGAGGAATCGCGTGACATCGTCGCCCTGGAGAGGACCGGCGAGTTCCACGGTCGCTATCACGTGCTGCTCGGTGCAATGAGCCCGCTCGACGGGATCGGCCCTGAGCAGCTGAAAATGAAAGAACTGTTCGCCCGGCTGGAACCCGAAGGTGTCGAGGAAGTCATCGTCTGCACGAATCCGAACACCGAGGGCGAAGTCACTGCGCTGTACATCGCGCGGATGCTCAAGCCGTTCGACGTGAAGGTCACTCGCATCGCCAGCGGGCTGCCGGTCGGCGGTGATCTGGAGTACGCCGACGAGTTGACGCTCGGGCGGGCCATGGAAGGCCGCCGCGAAATGAGTTCGTGACGGGCAGCGCACGTGAAAAATGCTGAGGCACCACCCCTGTAGCTGGTAGCGGGCGGACGGGCCAGCTGCAAAGGTGGTGCCTCAGTACTCATGTCGCTGGCTGGGTAGGAGCCCGTGTCAGCGGCGATCACTTGTTGCAATTACATTACGAAGTATGTAACGAAATGTCAACCCTTTTCTGACATCAAACTGAAATATTTGGTCAGACGGTGCGGACGATGAGGGCGTCACCCTGGCCGCCGCCGCCGCACAGGGCAACAGCGCCGGTGCCACCGCCACGACGCTTCAATTCGTGAAGGATCGTCAGCGCGAGACGGTTCCCACTCATGCCGATCGGGTGGCCGAGGGCGATTGCTCCGCCATTGACGTTGGTGATCTCGTCGCTGATCCCGAGTTCGGCCATCGAGGCGATTCCGACAGCGGCGAAGGCCTCGTTGAGCTCGAACAGGTTGATGTCGTTGATGCCGATGTCGGTCCGCCTGAGGGCTTTCATGATCGCCCGGCTCGGCTGATGCAGCAACGAAGCATTGTCGGGACCCGCCACCATGCCGTAGGACACGACCTGGCCGAGCGGTGTCACGCCACGAGCCTGGACGGCCTTCTCGGACATCACGATGACGGCCGAACCTCCGTCGCTGATCTGTGATGCGTTGGCGGCAGTGATCGTGCCGTCCTTGTCGAAAGCCGGCTTGAGGCCACCAAGGGACTCCATCGTGGTGTTCGCACGTACGCCTTCGTCGTGCCTGACGACGACAGCGTCGCCCTTGCGCTGCGGGATCGTGACCTCGACGATCTCGTCATCGAACCTGCCCGCTGCGATGGCCGCAGCAGCCCGGACATTGCTCTTCATCGCGAACTCGTCCTGCTGATCACGGCTGATCTCGCCATTCGTGTAACGGTCGGTGCCGAGGCCCATCAGGCACTGGTCGAAAGCGCACCACAGGCCGTCCTTGATGATCGCGTCGGCCAACTCCACGTTGCCGTAACGAAAGCCGCCACGCGCGCCGGGGGCCAGGTACGGAGCGTTCGTCATGCTCTCCATGCCGCCTGCGACCACGATGTCGGCCTCGCCGGCGGCGATCATCTGGTCGGCCAGGTAGATCGTGTTCAGGCCGGACAGACAGACCTTGTTCACATTCAAGCTCGGGACGCTCATCGGGATACCGGCCTTGACGGCGGCCTGACGGGCAGGCACCTGTCCCTGGCCGGCCATCAGGACCTGACCCATCAGCACGTACTCGACTTCTTCTGGTGAGACGCCGGCCCGCTCGAGCGCAGCCTTGATCGCGATCCCGCCGAGTTCGGCGGCGCTGAAGCCAGCGAGCGCGCCACTCAGCTTCCCGATGGGTGTGCGGGCTCCCGCAACGATGTATGAACCAGCCATGGTCAGCCAGCCTTTCCCTCACCGACCGCGGCGCGGTCACGAACGAGAATCCAAGCCTATGGTGGATGAACTACCCGCGGGTCACCGAACGCCCCCGCTTGAGGGCCGTCCCTACCGTTCGGTAACATCGCCGGATGCAGAAGATCCTCGAAGCGGTGCAGGCGGGCGCAAGCGGTGACGAACTGATCGGCATTCCCCTGCCGGAGTCCTATCGGGCGGCGTTCGTGCGGCGCGAAGACACAACGATGTTCGAGGGGATGGCGTCTCGGGACAAGGACCCACGCAAGAGCCTGCACGTCGGCGAGGTCGCGCTGCCCGAGATCGCCCCTGACGAAGCCGTTGTTGCGGTGATGGCCAGCAGCATCAACTTCAACACCGTGTGGACGAGCATCTTCGAGCCGCTGTCGACGTTCGGGTTCCTCGACCGTCTCGGCAAGGAGAGTGAGTGGGGCGCACGTCACGCGCTGCCCTATCACGTCGTTGGATCCGACGCTTCCGGCGTGGTGCTGCGGGTCGGGTCGGCCGTTCGGAACTGGAAACCCGGCGACAAGGTGACCGTGCACTGCAACTACGTCGACGATCAGGATCCGTCGGCGCACAACGACTCGATGCTGGCCACGAACCAACGGATCTGGGGTTTCGAGACCAACTTCGGAGGGCTCGGAGATCTGACGATCGTCAAGGCCAATCAGCTGATGCCCAAACCAACGCATCTGACGTGGGAGGAGTCCGCGGTCAACGCGCTGTGCAACAGCACCAGCTACCGGATGCTCGTCGGCCAGAACGCGGCACGGATGAAGCAGGGCGACACGGTGTTGATCTGGGGTGCCACGGGTGGCATTGGAGGGTACGCGACGCAGTACGTGATCAACGGCGGCGGAACACCCGTTGGCATCGTCAGTTCGCCGGAGAAGGCCCAGCTGCTCAACGAACTCGGCTGCGAGGCAGTGATCGACCGCAAGGCCGAGAACTACCGGTTCTGGAAGGACGAGCACACCCAGGACGAGAGCGAGTGGCGCCGGTTCGGCAAGCAGGTCCGCTCGCTGGCCGGCGACGACCCGGACATCGTGTTCGAGCACGTCGGTCGGCAGACGATGGGCGCTTCGATCTTCGCCTGCAAGCGCGGTGGCACCGTTGTCACCTGTGCGGCCACCAGTGGCTACATGGTCGAGTTCGACAATCGTCATTTCTGGATGAAGCTGAAGAAGCTGATCGCTTCGCACTTCGCCAACTACGCAGAGGCGTGGGCTGCGAACAAGTTGATCAGCGACGGCAAGATCCAGCCGTTGCTCTCCGCTGTCTACGGACTCGATCAGGTCGGCGAAGCCGCGCTGAGGATTCATCGCAACGAACACGAAGGCAAGATCGGCATTCTCTGTCTCGCCCCGACCGAAGGCCTCGGCATCGACGACCCGGAGAAGCGCGACAGGATCGGCGAGGACAAGATCACCGTCTTCCGCCGCCACGGTGGCTGACACCTCACGACGTGTTCGGTGGTGGGCGGGGACAGAGTTCTGATCCGTCCGGCCGGAACCAATGCCAGCCTGTGTTGTCGCGCATCACTGTGAAGCCGCCGGCATGTTTGTCTCGGTTGGTCCGGCCGCACATCGGCGCACCGTTGTCCTGATCGGTCGCGCCGCCCTTCGGCCATGGATCGAGATGGTCGATCTGCATCTGCCGATGACGCACGTGGCAACCCGGACCGATGCAACGATCACCGCTGAGCAGAATTGCCCTCCGTGCCGATCCGGTGAAGATCCGGCTCGTTCGACCGAGGTTGATCACCACACCGTCGGGATCGATCACGATCTGCCTAATCCTGCCGAAGATGGCGGCGACGGCGAGATCGTGAGGATCGACTGGTGCCCCGCCGACGGTCTCGCACAGCCGCATCCGGGCTGACGGACCGATGTCGTCGACATCGTCGCAGGCCACGACTCCGCCATCGAAGGGAGCGACGTACGTGCCGAAGTAGGCATTGACGGCGGTTTGTACCTCGGCTGCGGTCGTGATGATCACGACGAGTGGTTCGCGATCGGTGTCACCTGTGGTGCCTGCAGCTTTCGTGCAGATCTTGACCAACGCGTCATAGCGTCGCTGCCGAGCGGTCCGTGGCAATTCGAACCGGTCGGCGTTCTCGCCGTACTGCGCGAACCTCTCGGCGACGTCGGTCTCGTACTCGGCCTGGGCGTGTGCGTCGAGGATCTTGGTCATCGCTTCGCCGGTCAAGGCATCGCCCTCGGCGATCAGCCGATGGCCGTGGCCGAGCCTGGTGGTGCTGACGTGTCGGTTGGTACGCGACGCCTCGTGATCCCGGTGCGCACCGTCGGGGTCGGCGCCCAACTCCCACCTGCGGCAAACTTGCACGAAGTCCTCGAAGACCATCGATCGAGCTTCGGCAACGAGCAGCGCGTCCGACTCGGGCAGCTTGGCACGACAGCGCGGGTTGGCGTGCAGGTCGCGCAACAGCCGCATCTGCTCGGCCCCGATGTCGCCAGCTGCAGCGGCCGCCTCGAGCAACGGCATTTCCGAGAGCAGACGCGACACGCGGACTTCGCGCAACGCTGACGACTTCGAGGTGTTGGTCACGCCGCAGAACCAGTTGGCTGCGCTGTGGTGAAAGTCGTCCCGATACGACTGTGATGCGTCGACCGTGTGGATGATCTGGGACCGGAACGCAGAGATCTTGCGAAAGGCGCGCTCGACGTCCATCGTCACCCGGTCACGTTCGGCGCCACTGAGCATTGCGAACGAATCGAGATCCGGTAGTTCGATGCTGTCCACAACGGTCACAAGCAGTCACCTTCTTCCTCGAACGTTCGACAAACGATGGATGAATGCGCGGGCCGACCATTGCATCGCAACCGAGGTGGACCCGCGTGAACCGGTGGTTGAACCGAGCGGAATCCGTACTCGACACCATAGGAAAGGGGTGTGACAGAGTTATTCTCGATCGCATGCTGTTGACCGAGATCGACCACGTTGCCATTGCAGTTCGCGACCTCGAGGCGGCTATCGACTACTACCAGCGGGCCTTCGGGGCGACCGTCGAGCATCGCGAGATCGTCGAATCCGATGGTGTTGAAGAGGCGCTACTGCGGGTCGCGCAGAGCTACATCCAGTTGCTGACACCGACGAGCGACGCGTCGCCCGTTGCCAAGGCGATCGAGAAGCGCGGCGAAGGCTTGCACCACATCGGCTACCGGGTCGATGACTGCGGCGTGGCCTTGGATTCGATGATCGCGGCGGGCGCGACGCCGATCGACAAAGCGCCGCGACCGGGCAGCCGGGGCACCACTGTCGCTTTCATCCATCCGAAGGGCAGCTTCGGGACGCTGATCGAGCTCGTTCAGGAGAACCCGACAGCTCACTGATGTCCGGTTCGTGTCGGCTGTTCAAGCACAGTCGTCTGTCGTAGCAAACAGGAGGGCCGCTCGCCGGCGGAGACGAGCGGCCTTTCTGCCGCAGTTCGGACCCAGGCAGATCAGTCCCCGCAGATTGTGTGTCAGCTGAGGCGCCAACGAGGTTCCGGACGGTGTCCAGAATTCAATCCCTCTTGAACATGCCTTTGACTTTGTCGATGACGCCTTCCAGCTTGTCCTTGGCGTCCTCGAGGAACTCCTTGGACTTGCCGCTGGCCTCGTCGACCTTGCCGTCGTGCTTGAGATCCTTGTTGTCGGTGAGGTCGCCAGCGGCCTGCTTGATACGGCCCTTGGCCTGATCGAGATCATTGTCCATGATGAACTCCTCTGCGGTCCGGCTGGAGGTAGGGGTGCCGTCAACGAGCACAACGTGTTCGAACCAACGGCCCTCCAGCTACGCAACCTGACTTCCCCGGCAGAAGCAGCTTGAAACCAGCCCAGCCTGAAACAACCTCCGATCAGAGCCGGACACCGTTGTGCGAAGTCCGGAGACGAACCCCGGGACGCGAACTCCGGATTCACTCCGCTTCGAGCACGAGTCCTTTGAGATACGCGGCCTCGGGGAACGACAGCGGAACAGGGTGATCGCTCGGTTGGGCGAGTCGGCCGATGATCCGCAGATTCCGCTTGGAGTCGAGCGCAGCCCCGGCGACAACTTTCTGGAACAGCTCGTCGCTGACACCGCCACTGCACGAGAACGTCATCAGGATCCCGCCGGGCTCGAGCAGTTTGGCGGCGAGCAGATTCAGGTCTTTGTAGGCCCGCGTCGCCCTCGCCACGTGGGCCTCCGTCTGGGCCAGCTTGGGAGGGTCGAGCATGATCAGGTCGTAGCTGCGGGCCTTGTCGCGTAGGGTGCGCAGCTCGGCGAAAGCGTCACCCTCGATCTGCTCTCCGAC
>JAYTOM010000129.1:0-3906 GCA_043747765.1 Actinomycetota bacterium | reverse complement strand
GTGCCCAGACCGAGCGTGCACGACTGGCTGTCGACGACGGTGATCGCGATCTCGTCGGCAACGGCTCGAGCGGCCAGTTCGGCGCTCTGCAAGGTGGCTGACAAACCACCGCTCAGGGAGATCACGACGATGCCGGTGGCACCATCGGCGATCAGCCATCGGTAGGTCTCTTCGAACAGTCCCGGCGGCGGGGCAGCGGTCTCGGGAAGGACCGCTGAGGCTGCCGATCGCCGCCAGAACTCCGCCGTCGTCAGGTCGCGACGATCGATGAACTCCTCGTCGCCGAAGCGGATCGACAAGGGAACCACGCGGAGGCCGAGCTCGTCGACCAGCGTCTGAGGCAGATCACACGCACTGTCGGTAACGATTCGAACGGTCACGAATCAATGAGGCTAGCTCGCGCCGCCCGGGTTGAGTACCGGATGACCGCCGCTCGTCGCTGCAGCACTGCGTCGGGCGCGGCGCGCCCGACGCAGATTGCGGACCCACCACGTCAACAGGATCAGCAGACCGGCCCCGGTGAGTACCTGGGGGAGCCCGGTCAGCGCGTTGATCCGCGCCTTGATCGTCACGGACGGTGTGACGAGTACGAGGCCGTTCGACGACTTCGGTGTGAACACGTCGAACGTCACATCGAAGGTGCCGTTGGTCCTGGCGATCACCTTGAACGTGAAATCCCACGGTGCGTGGGGTGGAAGCTCCTGCACGGCGTCGTTGAGCGGAAATTCCATCTTCTCGGCAGCGGCCTCGAGATGGACGCTGACCTTCAATGGCTCGCCACAGTTGTTCGTCAACCGCAGCGGCAGACTGCTCGAACCACCCGTCAACGTGAACGTGTACGTGGCCGGTGCGACGATGCAGGCCTTGATCGCGGCCATCTCGTTCTCGATCGAGAGTGTGGCGGAATTGGCGTCAGCGTCGGTGATCGAGGAGGAATACAGCGTCTGGATCGTTGCGCTCCAGCGCGCAGTTCGACCGTTGTCTTCGACGAGCATCGACTCCACCGCCGGTGTCTGCGTGGACAGCGCCTGCAGCGCTGCCACACGGCCGCGCAGGTCGAGTGGTGGCTGTTGGGGGAACTGCAACTGCGTCGGCCGACCGTCGGTGATCGACTGACCGCTGCTCTGTTGGAACCGATCGATCGTGATGAACGTGGCTGCGCCCGTGCCCTCGGCCATGTCGACCGTCCGTGTGATGCGCGCGGCGCTGGCCACACCGTCCCCCTCGAGGCCGAGCAGGAGGGCATGGCGGTTGGTCGGCGAAAGGCTGTCGGCGAAGAAGTCGCGATAGGCAACAAGATCCGCCGCTGTGTACAGAGCCGCCTGCTCGTCGGACAACGACGAATCTGTCAGCCGTGCTGACAGAGCTGGATCGATGGCTGCTGTTGGAATGCAGACGGAGGTGGCCGCCGCGCAGAGCCCGTTGTCCGCGCTGTCCCCGCCATTGGCAACACCTGTCGGGTCCGTCCCCGTCGGGTTGGTCCCAGTCGTGTCGACGTCGGTCGTGTCAGCGGTGCCGGCAGCGTTCGCAGTGCCGGCAGCGTTCACGCTGCCCGATGCATCTGTCGTGCTCGTTCCGTTGCCACCGGCCGACAGCACTGTCTGGAACAACTGCGAGTAGTCGGTCAGGGGTCCGTTGTTGCCGACGGCGTGAAGGTATTGATCGGCCGTGACGACCAGCAACTGCACCCCCAGCTTGCGCAGCAGAAGTGCGCCGGGGTTGGTGATCCCATGGGGAGCGAACCACACGGTTCGCGATGCCTGCCCCAAGTCGGCATTGTCCGCCACCATCTTCTCGCCCTCGAACAGCCGTTGGATGAACGAGTCATCCAATTGCGCCGCGGTGGCCGCCGATGGATCGAGTGGAATGGACGGCCGCGACATGATCTTGCCGTTGACCAGCACGGTCGCGATCGCTCCCAACTCGGCCGGGTCGATCCGGCCGAGGATCTCCGGTGAGATCGACAGGCTCAACGGTGTGCCGGCGCGGTAGCGCTGAAGCTCGTTCAGTGCCGCTGTCACGTCGGGAGGCAGTGGCGTCTTGGCACCGGGAAGGCTCGGTGGAGCCGTGATCGATGCAATCAGTGCCACGCCGATCGATTGGGCCGGATCGGTGCCGGGAGCCGGGAGCCGGTCGACGAAGGTGACCAGGCGGCCCGAGACGTGGCCAGCGCCGTCGACGATCTCGACGACAACCGGATAGAGCCCAGTGCCGGACAGTCGCAGCTTCGCGTCCGAACTGGCGTCGCTCTCCGTGCGGACCGTGATGGTCAGGTCACCGTTGGGCACTGTGACGATCGACGCCGGCTGCGATGGGTCGAGTTCCACGCGATCGATCTGTTTGGTCGTGCTTCCGGCGATCGCGCGACGGAGACCGTCCCTGTCCGTGATGGGCTGATAGGCCGAGATCCGTACAACGTCCGTGGCGGCCAACGGCGTCGACGGATGAGTGATCATCACCAGGTCTGCGTTCACGGCGAGGGCCAGATCCTGATGGACGAGCGTCAATTTCTGCGCGTCCGCGGCGTGCACATGGGCGGAGGCGCTCGGCCCGATGGTCAGAACCATCAGCACGATGCACGCGACGATGACGGCCGGCGCAAGCAAACGAAATTGCGATTTCATGCAGGGTGAATCATGCCCGATGGTTCGGCGAGCCACAGATCGTTGCGTCAGAGATCGTTGCGTCAGAGATCGTTGCGTCACAGATCGTTGCGTCACAGATCGTCGAGACGGCGGACGAGTACGGACAGTCCTCGAGGCAGGATCCGGAACCCGACCCGTTGGTAGACCCCGAGCGCCACCTCGTTGTCGGTGTGGGTGTTGACGACCGCCCTGGTCAACCGCCGGCGCTGCATCCAGACCAGCGAATCGAGCGTCAGACTGAGCCCGACACCGAGCCCCTGGTAGTCGGGATGAACGGCAAGACGCTGGAGATACCCGTGATGGTCGGCTCGACCGGTGATCGCATATCCAGCCAGGCGCACGGGTGGCGGTCCGTGCGTCCCCGGTGATCCGTGCGTCCCTGGCGATCCGGGTGATCCGGGTGATCCGTGAGGGTCGGCCGCACTGGCCTCCACGGTCCGGGCCCGATGCGACGGTGTCGCCGAGCAGGTTTCGTCGATTCCGTCGGTGTCGATCGCCCAGTTCGCGGTGAAGGCCGCGAGGTCGACGGTGGCTGCGGTCGGGCGATCCCTGACCCAGAGCCGCCGCGAGCGGATCGGTAGGCCATCGCGCAGGACAGGCGGCCGCCAACCAATCAGTGAGAGATCGAGCAGGCTCAGCGTCTGCAACGTTGCAAAGCCCTGGCGATGGAGCGAGTCGGTCCCGGCATCGGTGACCGCTCCGGTGCGTACGGAGACGAAGCCACGGGCCTTGATCTCGGCCAGCCAGACCCGGATGATGGGGCTCGAGGGCACGACGCCGTGATCGAGAAAAGTCAGTTGGGCGACGGTTGGATCGTTCCACCACGGGCGCACGCGCGCCCGACCATCTCCGCTGCGCAGCAGTACCGGCCAGGCCCCGCGTGGCGCAGCTCCGGTTCGGACTCTCGAGCTCACCATTGGAACGGTAGCGCGATGGGTCTGATCGTTGCTGGGCCTGGGGAATAGTCTGCCCCTGTGACCGTGCTGTTCTCGACCCATCCGGCCTACCTCGATCACATCGCGGGACGCCAACACCCCGAGCGTCCCGAGCGTCTGCAAGCGGTGATCGACGGCAGTCATCTCGCCGAAGTGGCCGACGCGTTGGTACCCCTCGAACCGCAGCCAGCGCCGCTGGCCTTGCTCGAGCGGGTTCACCCCGCCGCATATCTGGCTCACATCCGTGCGGTCAGCGAGGCTGGTGGGGGACGACTCGACGCCGATACGTCGATGAGCGCCGGTTCGTGGGAAGCGGCACTGCTTGC
>JAYTOM010000128.1:0-50882 GCA_043747765.1 Actinomycetota bacterium | reverse complement strand
AAGGTGGCGGCATCCCCTGCCTCATGGGCCAACTGTGCCCGGGTGACGTAGGCGGCGTACACATATCCTTGGACCTCACAGAGGGCGATCGGCGGCTCGGCCAGCGTGCCGTCGGCGTGACGGATGGCGTCCCATGAGTCCTTCCAACCCTGGTTGACCAGTCCGTTCTCGTTCTGCCGCTTGTACTCGACGTAGCCGTCGCCGTCCCGGTCGCCGAAGGTCTCAATCCAGGCGAGGGCACGGTCTGCGTGCGGCAAGAGTTCGTCCACGACGCCGTCGACCGGACACCAGCGGTGGAGCTCGCCGAGAAGCATCACGAACAGTGGGGTGGCGTCGATCGAGCCGTAGTACACGTCGCCGCCGCGCAGCGACAGGCCGCCGGCACGGCCGAATCGCATCTCGTGCAGGATCTTGCCAGGCTCCTCTTCGGTGACCGGGTTCACGTTGTCTCCCTGGAACCGGGCCAGGGTTTCAAGCACACCCTGGGCGAGCGAAGGGTCGGCGAGCAGCGTCATCCAGCCGGTGAGCAGCGAGTCACGGCCGAACACGGTCATGAACCACGGCGCGCCAGCCGCGAGGATCGGGACGTCGGGTCGTTCCGGGTCGAAGATCCGGAGCGCGCCGAGGTCCTCGCCTGACCGGCGGACGGCTTCGGCAAGACCGGCGTGGTCGGTGGTCACCGCAGGGAGCGTCGCTCGCCAGGAGGCCAGCCGTTGCGCTGGAACCGAGACAGCGTTCGGGCCCGAGCACGTGAACCGTGGCTCGACCAGTGATCCGCCAACCGACACTCCGATCTCGATGCAGATCTCCCAGGTCTGGCGAGGCCGGAGGGCGACGTTCCACGTGACGCGGCCCTCGCCTTCGGTCGGTGGTTCGCTGAAGTGGACCTCGACGCCCTTGTGAATGTCGTTCTCGCGATGGTCCAGGGAGAGCCCGGTTCGGGACTGGTGGCGCGAATATTCGCCGCTTGCGCGAACACGGTTCTCCTTGACGGCGAACAGGTCGGCGAAGTCGGCGTCGCAGATCATCTCCACCACCACCCGAACTGGATCGAGGCCGTGGTTGGTGATGGCGATCCGTTCGCGCATGCCCGAGCCGATGTCCCGCCGGCGAAAGGCGACGACGTCGGCGTCTGCTCGTCCGTGGCTCGGGTAAGCGCGACCGACGAACGTCGCGCTGAACGGTTCGGTGATGTCGACCGTCAGCGGCTCGAGCGGGTGCTCGTCGATTCGCAGCTCCCACTGCGACATCATCCGGGTGTCGAGGACGAACAGGCCGTGTGGGAGCGACTTGACCATGTCTCCCGTTGCGGCCGAGAGACAGAAGGTCTGGCCCTCGATGAGGGTCACCGTGTCGTTGCATGATCCAAGGGACGTGACCGGAGTTGTGCCGGTGAACGGTGAATGCTCGTCGGAGCCGGTGCCGGTGAGCGGGTTCATGGTTTGCTCACTGCGCTGGCTCTTTGGTCGGGGATGGTCTCCGCGCTGATCCGCCGGCCCGTCATCTCGGTCGCGACGATGCGAATCCAGTGCACGCTCTCTCCGTCGCGCCACAGGATCGTGCGCCGCGCAGCGGCTCGTTCGATGACATCGGCGTCGGTGATCTCTTCGGCTCGGCCCTGCACCATGACGCTCCAGCCGTGGAGGCCGTCGGCGTCGATGCCGTCGACCTCGAAGCCGACCCAGGGCCAGGCGAGGGCTGCGTGCATCTTGGCGCGGTCGTTCGTCGGGAAGATGACCGAGCCGCGATCGTAAAGATGAGAGATCGGGAACACCTGCGGTTTGCCGTCGATGATGACACCCAAGCGACCAATGACGGCCGTTCCGAGCAACTCCTCACAGGCTTCCTTCGAAAGTTCGATGAGCCATGTCCGAGTTGCCATGACGCCGACGATCGTCGTTCAGGGGGCGTGTGGCCAGAGTCGAAGGTCACGGTCGACGCGTCGGGGTCAGCAGGATCGGGATTTCCGCCCGGCCGAGCAGGTCGCGCACGATGCGTGCCCGGTCGGGAGCCAGGTCCTGTGACCAGCCGACGGCAATGACGTCGGCGTGTTCACCTGCGGCGACATGGAGGATCGCGCCGGCCACGTCACCGCTGCGGAGGTGCAGATCGATGTCGGGCTCCTCGCACCACTTCGTTCTGAACTCTGTCGCCCAGCTCTGCGGAGCGTGTCCGGCTTGGTCCCAGAACCGAGGCACAGATGCCGGATCGAAGACGTGCACAGCGACCACGTCGACTCCGGCGGTGACCAATTCGTGAACGATGGCGGCGCGGGCCTCGGCGTGTTCGGTCTCGCCCGCCAAGGGGACGAGAAGGCGATGGAACCGGCCGGAGTCCGGCAGCTTGGCGTCGGGCGGCACCACCAGCACTGGTGCCGCAGCGCCGAGCATGACGGCGACGGCGACGTGTCCGCCGGGTCGGTGTCCGCCCGGATGGCAGCGAGCTCCGACGACGATCACCGACACAAACGGGTCGGCGGCCGCCTGGAGGATCCGCGCGACAGCGTCTCCGTCGACGACCTCGACGGAGACACCGGCGTGGGCAGCGACCGCCTCGACCATACCGGCGTCGCCCTCGCGGACGTGGAGCCCGTGCACGGCTGTGCCCAGGGTCAGGGCGAGTGCCTGCGCCGCGCTCAGCACGTCTGCTGCGGCCGGGGTGTCGTCGATGACGGCCAGAACGTGTGTCATCACTGGATCCTCCAGGTTCCGTCGCGAAGGGTGACGTGACCTGAGCTCTCGAGCGTCACGCCGTGTACGTCGGCCCGGACCGGACCATCGGCGTCGATTGTCACCCAATCGTGGGTCATTTCGATCCGCAGGGGCACCCCTCGGAAGCACAGCCGGATCCGCAGCCGACGCCAGCGCTCGGGTAGGTGCGGGTCGATGCGAAGGACGTCCCCGCCCGGGCGAACGCCGGCGAAGCCGCGGACCACCGCCTGCCACAGGCCCCCCATGGTGGCGAGATGCAGGCCGCCGCCTGTCGTGCCCGAGAGATCACCGAGGTCGACGTTGGCAGCGATGCCGAAAAGATCGAGGGCCTCGTCCGGCCGCCCGGCCCGTGCCAGAAGAGATGCGCACACGGCGGGGGAGAGGGAACTTCCGTGCGCCGTCAGCGGTAAGTAGAAGTCGAGGTCGGCAGCAAGGGACCCGGCTGGCATCTCCGCTGGGACGAGGTGATGGGCCATCAGTACGTCGGGTTGCTTGAGCACCTGTGACCGCGCAACGCGCGCCTGACCCAGCAATACGTCGGCCGCCACGGGTACCGTCGCGATCTGGGTGATCCGCAGTGGTTCGAGACCCCAGAAACCGGCGAACTGCTCGTGGCGACAGGTGACGGGGTCGTAGCCGTCGACCAACCCGGCGGCGAGCTCACGCCAACGCGCGGCCACGGACGGTTCTTTGACCTCGATCAGTTCGGCCGCACTGCGCAGGTGCCAGCGGACGAGGATGTTGGTGAACGCGTTGTCGTCGACGATCTCGTGGTACTCGTCCGGACCCATCACGCGGTCGAGGTGGCCTCGCCCGGCGCCGTCCTCTCGGATACGCGACGCCCAGTATCGGGCCGTCTCGACTGTCAGGTCGCGACCGGGCCCCTCGAACACGGTCGTGTCCCCAGTCCAGTCCACGTACTCGCGAACGGCCCAGGCGACATCGGCTGTGATGTGCTCCTCGTGCGTACCGGTGAGAATGGGCACGATCACGCCCCTGTGGTCGCGCACCGAGGTCGGAGTGACCTCGTCACCGGTATCGGCCGACTCCCACGGGTACCGGACGCCGGCGTGCCCTGACGCACTTGCGGCCACCCGGGCCGGACCGAGGCAGCGCACCCGGTACTCGAGCATGGTCCGCGCGGCGTCGGGGAACGTGGCGGCGAGGACCGGCAGGACGAAGACATCGGCGTCCCAGAACACATGTCCGGAGTAGGCCAGGCCGCCGAGACCGCGGGCGCCAACTCCGGACTCCCCGCTGGATGCGGCGCATGACAGCAGATGGAACAAGGCGAAGCGGACCGCAGTCTGGGAGACGTCGTCTCCATCGATCTCGATTTCGGCAGTCCGCCAACGCTGCTCCCATGCGAGTCGGTGCTCGGTGAGGAGCGCTGCGTAGCCGAGGGTGGCCGCCGCGACGAGGTCGGCTGCAGCGTCTTGCCTGCTGGCGCCGACGCGGATCACGGCCATCCGCTCGAGGGAACCGCCGGCGTCCTCGCCGCCCGGGCGCTGGTGGGCCGCGACGACGACTCGGCTCCGGTCGCTCGTCGTTTCTGCCCACCAGTCCCCGCCGGTAAGGCGCCCCTCCGCGTACTCGAATGCTGCGGCCAGCAGAGTGCTGGCTCCGAGCTCGGGTGGGCACAGCGGTCGATCGTTCCATCGTGGATGGCTGGTCTGTTCGGCTCGTACCACGACGAGCCCGCCCCGGGCCAAGGACACGAATCGGCTACTGGCGACCCGGCCGGGAGCGGCGTGGTGGACGAGCACGCCCGTTCGCAGGTCGAGGGTCCGCCGCATCGGTGCGGCTGGGCCCTCGTCGGCCTCGTCGGCGAGATCGGTCAGCGACGGGCCGGGCAGCAACCGAACGATGCCGTCGGCGGCGGTGCCGAACGCGCCGGCGACGAGCGTCAACCATCCTCGACCGGTGCCGCCATCCTCGATCACGCCTCGGACACCGATCCGGCCGTCGCTGAGCGAAAAGATCGCGTCGTCGGATCGCTCGGGCGGGCCCCCCGCCGGCTCGTCACGGTTGATTGTCCAGGCTGGGTCGAACTCGTCTGGATCGAGCAGAGTGATCTCCGCCAGGTCGGCGACGACGATGTCGGCTCCGGCCCGCCGGAGCCGGTCTGCGTGGTGATGCCGGTCGACGCCGACGACCAGCCCGAACCTGCCGCGATGGCCGGCCTCGACACCAGCCAATGCGTCCTCGATCAGTATCGTCCGCTGTGGGGTGAGGCCGAGCTGGAGCGTGGCGAAGAGGAAGGTCGCGGGGTCAGGCTTGCCGGGAAGCCGGTGCGCGTTGGCAACGACGCCGTCGACGACCTCGTCGAACAGCCGGGCGATATGGGCGTCGGCGAGCACATCGCCACAGTTTCGGCTGGCAGAAACCACGGCCACGGGTTTGCCGGCGGCCCGGGCCGCCCGGACAAAGGCGAGGGTGCCGGGGAACGTGCGCACGCCGTCTCGTTCGATTCGTCGTCGGAACAACTCTTGCTTGCGGTTGCCCAGGCCGTAGACCGTGTCGGCCGTCGGGGGGTCGTCGGGCCGACCCCACGGCAACATGAGCTGGCGGGACTCGAGAAACGAGGCCACGCCGTCGGCTCGAGGCTTGCCGTCGACCGAGCGCAGGTAGTCGACGTCCGGGTCGAACGGCATCGTTCCGGGTGCGGCGGTGGCGAGGTACCCGTCGAACAACTCGGCCCACGCTGCGGCGTGGACGACCGCCGTGTCGGTGACCACTCCGTCGAGATCAACCACGACGCCGTCGAACGAGTTCAACCGGATGCAGGGTGCGGCCACGCTCCCAGCATGACGCAGAGATGGCTGGTCGGGTAGAGACTTTGGGCTCTAGCCGCCGCCATTGGGATCGGCGCAGGCTGGTGGAGTGGATGGATCGAGGGGTGACACGGCGTTGCGGATCGGGATCATCGCTCCGCCGTGGGTGGCAGTTCCTCCACCGGTCTATGGCGGCACTGAGTTGGTGATCAACGAGCTGGCATTGGGCTTGGTCGCTGCTGGGCACCAGGTCGAGTTGTTCGCGTCAGGTGATTCGACGTGTGCCGTGCCTCGCAAATGGTTGTTCCCTCGGGCGCTCGGCACTCCGGCTGACCCGGGTCTCGAGTTCGCTCACGTACAGCGGGCATATGAAGTGCTCGGAGCTGTCGACCTGGTCCACGATCACACTCTGACCGGGCCGCGGTGGGCGGGAATGTGGCGACCAGAGCTTCCGGTGGTGACCACGAACCACGGCCCTTTCACCGCAGAGATGCGTGTCCATTTCGGATCGATTTCCGAGCGGGTCGCGATCATTGCGATCTCGCATGCACAGCGGCGAGACGCACCCGAGATCCCCGTCGCCGCTGTCATTCATCACGGGATCGACGTCGCCGCCTTCCCGGTCGGCCGGGGCGATGGCGGCTACGTATTGTTTCTCGGTCGGATGAGCCCGGACAAGGGTGTCCATCGGGCGATTGCTGTTGCGCGGGCGGCTGGGAAGCGGCTGCTGATCGCGGCCAAGATGTGGGAACCGGCCGAGAGCCGTTACTTCGTCGAGCAGGTCGAGCCGCTGCTCGGCGTGGATTCCGTGTACATCGGCGCCGTCGGCGGGCAGCGCAAGCTCGACCTTCTCGCCGGGGCCGAAGCGCTCGTCAACCCGATCCGTTGGCCGGAGCCGTTCGGCCTGGTGATGATCGAGGCGCTTGCCTGCGGCACTCCGGTGCTTGCTTTTGCGGAGGGGGCGGCGCCTGAGATCGTAGAGCACGGCCGAACCGGCTTTCTGTGCGTCGACGAGGCGGATATGGCAACCAGGCTCGGCGACGTCGGGTCGCTCGATCGGGCTGTTTGCCGAACGAGCGTGACCGAGCGGTTCTCCGTGCAACGATACATCGACGACCATCTCGCCCTCTACCGGCGAGTGTTGGGCCACCAGCCCCGCCTCGTCACCTGAGGCGGCCGGGGTCTTTGTGCTCCATCCGCCGAAGGAGCGGACACAGAGAGTGCAGAGATGAGATCACGCGATCGGCAGGCGAACCAATGCACCTCGTCAACTCGAGTCACGGCATCCTGAAACGCTGACGAGCGCCTCACGCTGGAAGTGATTGCCGCCGAAATGCTGGGACGTGGCACACCGTTGCGGTCATCACAGTCAGCTCGCCCGGACATTTGTTGTGGGGTGCGCTTCACGAGAGACTGCCGCACGACCGGATACGTTCAATCGCGCTGCGCAGGAGCGGGTCACCGTTGATGAACTGCAAACGGCACGTTCACACCGCCGTGTGGCCGATCGTGACCTTCGGCCCTACCCGATGTGCGGGCACGCAGCCACGATGATCGCATGTTTGTGAGCAGCGTTGTGGTGCGGTTCTTTCGTGTCGAACATCCCGACGGGCTTCTGATCGATGAGCTGGTCGTGCCGCTCGACGGCACCAGCCATTCTGAACGAGCTGTGTCAGTGGCGGCCTCGATCGCTGCGCTCGTCGGCGCAGATGTTCGTTTGCTGACGACCGAGCTGGATGTCGGTGATGAATCGCCGATCGCGTATCTCGACCGAGTGGGCTCGACGATCAACGCGCGGATCGGTGTGAGGACCGACGTCGTCGGCGGGGACACTCCTGCGCGTGCAATCTCGGGTGCGCTGTCACCGTCGGCGGGTGTGTGCATGGCAACCCATGCTCATGGGCGCGTGCTGACGACATTGCATCGCAGTGTTGCTGAAACGGTCGTGGGCGAGGTTCCGGCGCCATTGTTCCTGGTCGGTCCTCACTGCTCGCTGGAGCCTTTCGTCGCGGGCAGAGTCGTGCTCGCCCATGATGGGTCGCCGCAGGCCACCGAGGTGGCCGTGTCGTTGCTCGGTTTGATCAGACCACTCGCCGAGCGGCTCGACGTGGTCACCGTTGTACCGGCTCCGATGGGTCGGAGCACGGATGACCCGTATCGCTCCATCCGTGAGATCGTTCGACCGGTCATCGAAGCTGCACATGCTTGCGGCCTCGAAGCCACTCATCAGATTGCGTTCGCGAGGGACGTGCACGCCGGGCTGCTCGACGAGATCTCGACGACGAAGACGTCGCTGGTAGTCATGGCCACCCATCATCGGTCGGCTTTCGACCGCCTCCGCGACGGTTCGGTCACGATGTCGCTGGTTCACGATGTCGCCGTGCCGGTACTGGTCACCTCACGGCGCTGAACCGGCGGCGTCGACCTTGTCGTCGAACAGTTCACGGCCTGTCGATGAGGTCAGCGGCCGACGCTTCATCGGAGCGTGGTGGGGCCCGTTGCTCGCCGGGCGAGTTGCATCAACACTCTGCGCTCTGCCGCCGCCAGCACGGCTCGCGTTGCCGACACCGAGTCGGGGGTCACGGAGATGGAATCGATGCCGAACCGAACGAGATGCTCGGCATAGCCGGGCTTGTTGGACGGGGCCTGCCCGCAGAGTGATGCGGTCAGTCCGTTGGCATGGCAGCCTTCGATGATCGCCCGGATGGCGTCGAGCACGGCTGCGTCCTCTTCGTCGAACAACTCTTGGCATACCTCGCTGTCGCGATCGACACCGAGGATCAACTGTGTCAAGTCGTTCGACCCGATGGACATGCCGTCGATGCCGAGCGAGGCGTACTCGGGAATCCGATAGACGACAGACGGCACTTCAGCCATCACCCACCGCTTCAGTCCACGCTGGCGGCCGAGCGGGCTGGCATCGATCAGTTCGAGGCAGGCTTCGAGTTCCCACAACGTGCGAACGAACGGGATCATGATCGCGACATTCGGGGTTTCCTCGCGCACCCGGGCCAGCATCTGCAGCTCCAGACCGAAGAGCTCTGGCTCCCGGACGTATCGGTAGCACCCGCGATAGCCGATCATCGGGTTGTGCTCGTGCGGCTCGAACTGCTCGCCGCCGGCCAGGTGGCTGAATTCGTTCGACCGAAAATCGATGGTGCGGTACACGACCGGACGACTTCCAAAGGGTCTGGTGATGCGCAGCAGGGAGTCGGCCATCTTGGCCACGAACTCCTCGCTGCCACCGTCGGCCATGACCGCCCGCGGATGGCGACCGCCGAGCGCTTCGGTCACCAAGAACTCGGCGCGTAGCAATCCGACGCCGTCGACAGCGAGTGCTGCAACATCTTCGGCGTGGTCGGCCATCGCCAGGTTGACGAGGAGCTTCGTGGCAATCGCTTCCGGTGCCGAAGATGCGAATTCGGGCTGATGCGCACGGATCTGGGCGTCAGCCGTCGGAGTGGCCGAGGCGCCCGACGTGACGACACCAGTGGAACCATCGACGGTGATCAAGTCACCATCATGAATGGTCGTCGTCGCTCGTCGGGTCGCGACCACGCACGGGATGCGCAGCTCGCGGCTCACGATCGCTGCATGACACGTGATGCCGCCTTCGTCGGTCACGACGGCGGCCGCGCGTCGCAGCGTCGGCAGCCAATCGGGATTGGTCATCGGTGCGACGAGGATCTCGCCGGAGCGCAGCTGTGCTCCTTCTGATGGATCGGACAGAACGCGGGCACGTCCACTCGCCCGGCCCGGAGCGGCACCAAGGCCGCTGACCAATTCGCCGTCGGTCTCTGCGGACGAAACCGCCTGCCAAGCCTGTGACGGTTCAGCAAGCGTGGTGATCGGTCGAGACTGGACCAGATACAACTCTCTTGCGGCGTTGAAGCACCATTCGAGGTCTTGAGGGCAGTGGTAATGCGCTTCGGCGAGCAGACCGAGCTTGGCGACGGCGAGGATTTCGACGTCGTCGAGCACCCGTCGCGAGCCCGCTTCGGTGTCGAAGTCGACACGCATGTCGGCTCCGTCAGGCCCGCGGACGATCTCGTGACTCTTGATTCCGATCCGGGTTGCGATGACCGCCAAAGGCTCGCGTTGGATGATGTAGGTGTCGGGTTCGACAGCACCACCGACGACCACTTCTCCGAGACCGAATGCCCCTTCGATGACGAGATGCGATCGATCCGAAGTCGCCGGATCGACGGTGAACATCACGCCCGAGCGTTCGGAATCCACCATCCGCTGCACGACCACGGCGATGGCCGGTTCGGAGCCGATTCCCTGCACTGCCCGGTACGTGTAGGCGCGCTCGTCGAATGTCGATGCCCAACATGCGAGGAGCCGGTCGCACACTGCATCGGCGCCGCTCACGTTGGTGTACGACTCGTGCATCCCGGCGAAGGACGTCGTTGCCCCGTCCTCGGCTGTGGCCGAGGACCGCACAGCGACAGAGACGTCCGTTTCACCGGCGTCGGCACACAGTTTTGCGTACGCCTCGACGACGGCCGTTCGGACGTCGTCACTCAGCCTCGCGCCCTCGACGATCGAACGGCGGTTCACCGCATCGGCCTCAGCCTGTTGCGTCGCGTCGGCGCCACTCCCGATGGTCGGCGCAGGTGCGAGCGATTCACGAACGCCGGCGGCGGACATCGAGTCAAGGTAACTGTCGGCAGTGACGACGAAACCGGGAGGCACGGGCAGGCCGGCGCGGGTGAGTTCGCCGAGGTTGGCGCCCTTGCCGCCGACCGTCATCACGTCCTTCGTCCCGATTTCGGCGAACCATCGGACGTAGCTCATGACAGGCTCCTTGTGCGTGCGGTCGCCGTCTTCGTTGCGACGGTGCGGAGAATCGACAATCACGATCCGCTATGATGATCGAACCCCGATTACAACGTTTGCAACAGTGCCGAAGGTCCCGAGCTCAGGCTCTGAGGGGTGATTGGACACCCGCCACCGAGCGGCGAATGCGTTCGGTCGAGGGCGTTGTAAAGGACCAATGGCTCTACTCCGCTTGTCGTGCTGCCCCCACGATGGACTTGAGACAGTCGTCGATGACGGAGCGAAGGAGCGATCGTGATCAGTGCCTGAGAGCGAACTTCCTGTGTCCACCGAGCGGGGCCAGCGGCGGCGGCACTCATCACTGCCGTTGCCGCCCCCGCCTCTTAGCGCGCCACCATCGACAGCGCCGCCATCGACAGCGCCGCCATCGACCGTGCCTTCGAGGCGGATCAGTCGCCTCTGGCGCGGCGGCCAACTCGACACCACGCCGTTGGGTCAGACGGACGCCACCAGGCATCCGCGGAGCAGACGTTGGATCTGGATCGCAGTCGCTGCTATTGCGGTCAACTGGCTGCTCGTCGCGGTCTTGGATCGCAGCGCCACGGCCCCGTCCGTGTCCTACTCGGCGTTCAGGGCGCAGGTGACTGCGGACAATGTCGCCAAGCTGACATCGAAAGGTGACACGATCGAAGGCACCTTCCGCACGCCGATCGACGACACCGAAGGCGGTCACAAGAACGTGACCGACTTCAAGACACAGCGGCCGACATTCGCCGACGACCAGCTGCTCGAGGTGCTGCTGTCCGACCATGTCATCGTCAATGCTCAGCCGTTGTCCACCGCTACCGCATGGTGGGTCACGCTGCTGCTCAGCTTCGGACCGGCGATCCTGTTGGTGGGCGGATCGATCTGGCTGTTCCGGCGTATGGGTCGCGGACTTTCCGGTATGGGCGGCATCGGGGGGCTCGGGAAGTCGAAGGCGGTTCGTTACGACACCTCGCGCACTCGCACGACGTTCGCCGATGTGGCAGGGATCGACGAGGCCAAGGACGAACTCGTCGAGGTGGTCGACTTCCTCAGATCTCCGGAGAAGTATCGGGCGTTGGGCGCGCGCACGCCCCGGGGTGTGTTGCTGATGGGTCCGCCAGGAACTGGGAAGACGTTGTTGGCCCGAGCCGTCGCAGGCGAGGCGGACGTGCCCTTTTTCTCCATGTCCGCCTCGGAATTCATCGAGATGATCGTCGGCGTCGGCGCAAGCCGGGTCAGAGACCTCTTCGATCAGGCCAAGGCGGTGGCTCCGGCAATTGTCTTCATCGACGAACTCGACGCGATCGGTCGGGCACGCGGCGGCGGAGCGAGCTTCGGCGGTGTGGACGAGCGCGAGCAGACACTCAATCAGATTCTGACGGAGATGGATGGGTTCACCGGCAACGAGGGTGTCATCGTGCTGGCGGCGACGAACCGCCCCGAGATCCTCGATCCGGCGCTGCTCAGGGCGGGCCGGTTCGACCGGCGGATCGCCGTGAACCCGCCCGATCGAAACGGGCGGGCCGCGATCTTGGCCGTGCACACGCGTTCGGTGCCGCTCGGCGCAGATGCAGACCTCGATGTGATCGCTGCCACCACGCCGGGAATGGTCGGCGCGGACCTCGCCAACCTCGTCAACGAGGCAGCGCTCCTCGCAGCACGCAGGGGACGCACGACCGTGGCGTTGGCTGATTTCACCGACGCACTGGAGCGGATCGTGCTGGGCGCAGAGCGCAAGATCATGATGACCGAGGACGATCGGCGGCGCACGGCGTATCACGAGTCGGGCCATGCCCTGCTGGGCATGTTGCTGCCTGGCGCTGATCCGGTGCGAAAGGTGTCCATCACGCCGCGCGGACGCACCCTCGGGGTCACGTTCCAGAGCCCGAACACGGATCGCTACGGCATGACCGAGGAGTATCTGCGGACCCGCATCACTGGTGCACTCGGCGGCTCGGCCGCCGAGCGCCTGATCTTCGGCAACATCACGACGGGCGCCGAGTCCGATCTTGAACAGATCACCACGATCGCCCGCCAGATGGTGGGTCGCTGGGGCATGTCGGCAGCGATCGGGTCGATGTCGGTGCTGCCAACTGCTGGGGAGGAGACGGGCCTTTTTGGTCTCGATCCGCGAACGCCCTCCGACGCGACCCGTGCATTGGTCGACAGCGAAGTTCGGCGAATCGTCGACGAGTGTCAACGTCGGGCGGAGGAGTTGTTGGGTCAGAACCGTGAGCGGCTCGAGCATTTGGCGCTGACGCTGCTCGATCGCGAGACCCTCGATGAGCAGCAGGCTTATGTCGCAGCTGGTGTCGAGCACTAGGCCTTTCTGGCTAGAGCTCGCCGGTCTGTTCGTCGGTGATGTCGAATCGTGGTGGTGGATCCTTGGCGCAGAGCCCTCAGTGGAGAGTTCTCAGTGGTCATCGCGGTGCAATGTGTTGGCCGCAGCTGGACTGAATATTTCGAGTTTGCTGAGGTCGAGGAGTCGCTCGACGTCATCGAGGTGGAGGAGTTCGCTTCCGGCTTTCAGGACGGCAGCGGTGCCGGAGGCGACGCCGTAGCGGGCTGCGTTCGCCAACGATTCCTGACGGGCGAAGCAGTGAGCGATTCCGGCGACCATTGCGTCTCCGGCGCCGCTGGTGCCGGCGACGTGTACGGGTGGGACGGTCACGGTGAACGATGTGTCGTCGCGAGGTACGAACAGTGCTCCGTCGGCGCCGAGTGAGATGGCGATGGTTTGGCAGCGCCCGTTGTCGAGAAGGTCGCGGGCAGCGGCTTCGTAGTCGTCGATTCCGCAGAGTTCGTGGCCGACGATTCCGCACAGTTCGTTGACGCTTGGTTTGACGAGCGTCGCGTCCGCTTGGATTGCTTGAAGCAGACAGGGCCCTGAGGTGTCGACGATGACCGGGATGTCGAAGGCTCGCAGTCGGGCGATCAGGGTGGGTATCGCCTGTGTCGGGAGTCCGAACGGCATGCTGCTGCTGATCACGACGCAGCTGGCGTCAGCGGCCTCGGAGACGGTTGCTTGCAGGCATCGTGCCCACTCTTCGGGTGTCATTCGAGCGCCACGGTGGATGAACCGGAACTGTTGCCCGGTGGCGCGTTCGGTCATACAGAAGTTCTGCCGTGTTGGATGCGCGACCTCAACGCGTCTGACGCGAATGCGTGGATCGATCGAGTCGGCCAGGAGCCGGCCGACGTGACCCCCGAGCGCGACCACCGCCCGCGCTCGGCCCCCGAGCGCGACGACGCCTTGCGCCACGTTCACGCCACCGCCGCCTGGTGACATGTCCGGGCCGTCGCAACGGAGCTTTCGCCACGGTTCGATGGTCTCGACCGAACTGAACAGATCGAGGGCAGGGTTGAGGGTCAGTGTCACAACCACGCCAGAAAGCTCGGGGGAGCGACTTCGGACCGATTCTTTCCTGGCAAGAGGAAGTTCGGAGGAGTCCATGATCGCGAGACGGGCCTCTCCGGTCAACCCTGCGCGGTGACGATCAACGCGTTCGATCGGGCACCTCTCATCCTCGCTGTCGGACGAGAAGCGAACCAGAGCCAAAGGGCCCGATCAATCGAACTGTCCGTCGAAAGCGTGCGCGGGTACGACAGCGACGGGGGTCAGGGCATGGCGTACGACGTGCATGACGGTGCCACCGAGTAAGCCGTCGGATGCGCCCTCTCCATGGCTTGCAAACATCAGCAACGTCGTGGGATGAACCTCGGCCCACCTGACGATCGCCTTTGCCGCTGATCGGTCGTTCAGCATCGTCACGTGGGAGTAGACACCGTGCGCTGTGGCAACCCTGCCAGCCAGACGTTCCACGTACCGGCTGGCCAGTGGGGCAGCACCTGCGACGACCGTTCGGGGATCGGTGACGTGGAGGATCCGCATCGGGGCTCCGAGCACAGCTGCCCACGAACCTGCCAGATCGGCGACGGCTTCGGAGATCTGCGACCCATCGATGCATGCGACCATTTCCGCGTACGGCTCGGCCGTCGGGACGCAATGCGGGCCGACCAACACCACTGGGCGAGGTGACCACCGCACGAGTTGGCCAGTGACCGTGGGTATCAGCGTGTCCACCACACGCCCCGGTGCGTGGGTGGCGAGACAGATGATGCTGGCTTCGTGCGCCTCGGCTTCGGCGATGACAGTGCCGGTCACGTCTGCGGTGTCGACGACGTGCCAGCGCGCATCGGTGGGGCTGAGCAGGGTGAGGAGCTCGGATCGCGCGGGGTCCTGCCGACGTATTCGATCAGCATCCTGGTCGCAGGTGAGGAGCATGATGCTGCCGCCTCCGCCGACGGCGAGGTTGTTCGCTGTGGCGATGCAGGCGTCGACAATCGGCTGATGATGACCGACAGGCACGATGACGTGCCCGAACGGGTGGGCGATCGCAGACGGCGATGACGTTCGGTCGGGTGTGTCGATGGGATGGGGCAGAACGGGGACGACCAGCACCGGAGCAGCGAGCGCCCGGACTATCTGTCCAGTCGTCGTCGGGTGCAAGAGGCGCGCGAGCCCGGTGCGGACATGGGAGGCAGCGACGAACAGCTGCGACGGATGCTTTGCGAGGTAGAGCACGAGGGCGTCGGCAACCATCCATGGATAGGTGGCGAGATGGCATCGAACATCGATGTCCGGCCACGTGAGCCGCGTCTCGGACGCAAGCTCCGTCGCACGACCGCCGTCGAATGTGTCTGCGATTGTCGGCGAGTTCGGAGGGACGTGCTGCAGATGGGGGCGATCGACGGTCAACAGGATCAGAGGGACGCGCAGCAGCCGCGCCCATCCGACTGCGATCGGGATGGCCGCTTCGGAGTCGGCCGAATCGTCGATGCAGGCGACGACGGGCAGGTTCACGTTGCCAGCGATCGCGTGCGGTCCGACGATCATCAGGGGCACTCCCTCGGACAGGATTTCGGTTGCGATCGAGTTGGAGAGGGTCCACGGATTTCTGGAAGGCCCATGACTGCTCATCACGATGATCGAGCCGGGAAGGGCACGAGCCTGCCGGGCGAGCTCGCGCGGGACATCCGTCGACTCGACGACCGACGAAGCTCGAACGATCGGGCCGGACTCGCGGACGATGATCGCGAGCCGGTCGCGCAGCGTGCCCACATCCTGCGGTTGGTCGACCGCGCCGATGATCTCGAGAGCGATGCCGGTGCGTTCGGCCAGGCGAATCGAGATCGGAAGCGCGCGCAGCGAGTCGGGTGAGTTGTCCACAGCGACGACGATCCTGCGGACGTCGATCATCGGCTCGGCCGGGGGGAGCGACGAGGACCGCTTCGACGATTTGGCGACGGTCTTGGGCTTGACCGACGACGGAGTGCGTTGATTCGGAGACATCAATGGTCCCTTTCAGTTCGTTGAGGTCGTCGAGGGGTGTCGATGTGGTCGATCACGGCTGGCAGGACATCGGCAATGGGCGCGAGTGTGCCCACGCTGAACGCGCTGGCCCAGTGATCGAAGTGCTGCGCCATCTGCCCGGCGACCTCGGGGCCGGCGTCGGATGCGTCCGAACTGTCGGCGTGCCTGGCGATCAGGCGGATGTGCGCTTCGGTTGCCGGGAGGAGGCAGCGGACTTCGTAGAGGTCCGAAGCGGTTGACTCCGCGAGGGATCTCGCCGTCCGGCGGTGCACGTCTGTAGCAAAAGAGGCGTCGAGGATCGTGCTGCGTCCCATCGTGAGCAATTGTCGAGCCCGAGCGCATAGTTCGTCGTACGTCTCGTCGATCATCGAGGTCGTGTACAGGCCCGTACCGTACGAGGACGGGACGTGATCCGTCAGGTCCAGCCCGACGCGTTCCTTGCGGATCACGTCGGAATGGAGCACGGGCCAACCAAGCTCGTCACCCATCGCCGTGGCGAGGGCAGTCTTGCCAGTGCCCGGCAGGCCCCCGACCACAACCAATCGGATCCGGCCGGCGCGCAGATGGCAATGGCATTGGCCGAGATACGCATGAGCAGCAATGAGTGCATCGCTCGTGCCGCGCAGGTACGAGACCTTGGCACGGACAAGGGCCCGGTACGCGACGTAGTGATCCTCCAACGTCGATGGATGGCGCTCGCCGGAGTGCTTGCGATAGTCCGCCATGAACACCGAGGCGAGGTCGTGTCGACCGAGTCGTTCGAGATCCATTGCCAGGAAGCCGACGTCGTTGATCACGTCGCCCCACCGCAGCCGATCATCGAATTCGAGGCAGTCGAGGATGCGTGGGCCGTCGTCGAGGCAGAACACATCGTCGGCGAGGAGGTCACCGTGACCATCGACGATGTGTCCATCGGTGATTCGCTCGGCGATCAGCGAGCCTCGACCGTCGAGGTAGCGGTGCGCCAATCGTCGGACATCGGCGACCGTGTCTCGATCCGGAGTTGCGCAAGCGAGGCCGTCGATCTCGTGCAGGCTCTGGTCCCACAGGTCGTGGAGCGCATCTGGGGTCGCGACACTCGCGATCTCGTCACTGGTGGTCGAAGTCCTGTGAAAGGCAGCGATCGCGGCGGCGATCGCGTCGAGGCAGCCGGACACATCTTCGTCGCGCGCGATCATCGTCGCCAGCCGCCGATCACCCGGCATCTCGCGCATCAATACAGCGTGGTCGATGACGCTTCCGGCCCGAACGACGTCTTCGACTCCGAGATAGACGTCCGGGCTGAAACGCTGATTCAAGTCGACTTCCCTGTGGCAGATCTGCTCGCGCTTGGCAGCGGTGGAGAGATCGATGAAGCCGAAGTGCACGGCCTTCTTGCGTTTGTGGACGAGGCCGTTGCGAAAGGTGAGCGTTGATACGTGCGTTTCAACGGATCCGATGCCGGGACCCCGTTCGTCCAACCAGTCCTCCTCGACACGGAGGTGACCTGATTCGTTGATCGGAGAGCCCATGTTTCCAGACAACTCCCCTCGAGCCACGCGCGCCAGGGCCGAAAGACACGTCGACATGCGTAGTGGACGCCGTTCAGGTCGACGCAGGGCTGATGGCGATGTCGATTGTCGGGACGAAGACGTCGAAATCACGGATCACTGCCCTGGCGCGATCGGCCAAAGCCGCTCGCTGGGCGCGATCGAATCGGTCGGGTAGCACAATTCGGATGAGCACGCGTCCTGGACTGCGCTCGGCCTCGACTGTTGCCTCGGAATCGGACAATGCCACACGGACGACGGATGCGTACTCGGCCTCGGCGATGTCACGACCAGCGGCCGCGGCGCGTCGGACGAAGAGATCGGCGTTCGGGACGTGGGCTGAATCGGCCCGCACGACCGCTGTCCGGTGACGCTCGGCGCAGATGGCACCCATCTCGAGCAGCGAATCCGATTCGTCGCTGGCGCGAACGACAACGCAAAGATCGACGTGGCTGTTCAGCGGACAGTCCGCCGGTGCCCTGACGCTCCGACACGGCCCGTCGCTCTGTTCGTCGGCGCACATGACGACCTCGTGTCGGGCCTGGTGCAATTGCTCGATCAGCTCGGTGGCGATCCCAGATCGCGATTCGACGACAAGTAGCTTCATGTCTTCCATTCCATCCAGATCACCCCTGGATCAGTAGAGGACAACGTCCCATCAGGCTTGATCGCCGAATCCATTTCGTGGCACGTCTGCCGGACCGCAGTCCGCACCTTCGTTCAGAGAAAAGAGTGCCCGGACGACGTCGTGGCGTGAGACTACGCCGACCACCTTGCCGCTTTCGATGACGGGTAGGCGACTGCAACGTCGTCGTAGCATTCGTCGTGACGCCTCAGCGATGTCATCATCCGGAGCGACCGTCGCGACGTCTCTCGTCATCAAGGACTCGGCTGTCTGGGCATTGACCCGGTCGACCCAACCTGCAGGATGGCCCTGGATGACCTCGGCGACGAGGGCGAGTGCGCGCCTGTTGCCTTTGCCGTACGCAGCGCTGAGGACGAGATCGGCCTCTGACACGATTCCGACCAACCGGCAGTCCTCGTCCACCACCGGCACACCGCTGATGTCATTGCGGAGCAGGGTGTCGATGACATGCGCAGAGGATGTGTTCACACGGACCGTGATGGCCGGCGAGGTCATCACGTCGCGTACCTTGGTTGTCGTGTTCAACATGTCCTGATGATCGTCGAAGGCAGCGCCGGTGGGGTAGGGCAGTTGGTCCCACCGTGAGCACAGCCCGTCGATGTGCCTCTCGGCCCTAGCGGCTCGACGATCGAGATGCCAGCGTGGATACGTGGAATTCGAACACAGCGGCCTGAAGACCTTGAACTCGGCGGAATGCATCGGGTTTCTGGCGACCACTCGCGTTGGTCGCGTGGCGCTGTCCCAGAACGCTCTCCCAACCATCATCCCCGTCTTTTACGAAGTCAATGAATCCTCGATCAATTTCCAGATTTCGGAAGGCGTTCTCGGGGCGGCGGCTGAGCGAGGTGACATCGTCTGCTTCGAGGCCGACTTCCCCGACTGTCTCATGTGGACCGTTGTCGTCGTGGGTGAACTCCAACGTTCATCGCTCGATTTCGGGGCCGCCGGAGGCAACGGCGACGCAGTGTCGAAGGCCGGCGCAGTCATGGCACTGCTGCCGATGACCGTGGTCTCGGGGCGTGGGGCGAGCGCATTGCTCGAGATTGAGTGACGAGGAGCTCGGCGTCGTACATCTCCGGACAACTTGTGTCTCTCGGCCCTACTGGCGGGTTGTGGATGGTGCGATTGTGGACTTCGAGGAAGCCGATCCCCGACTGACAGGTCGCAGCGAGGCTTTCTGGTTCCCAGTCGCATCGACGCAAGCACGCGACGAATGGGGACCTCCCGCACGCTTGCGTTATTGGAGAATGTGATGAAGACCGATTCCCATCTGCAGGGCGATGTGATTGCCGAACTGAAGTGGTGGCCGAATGTCGATGCCGCCCATATCGGCGTGACCGCGGACAATGGCGTGGTGACGTTGACGGGTCAGGTCGGCCACTACGCCGAGAAGGCCAAGGCGGAAAAGGCTGCCAAGGCCGTGTACGGGGTGAAGGGCATCGCCAACGACATTGTCGTCGAGCCGCCAGGAGCCAGCAAGCGCACCGATCAGGACATTGCCGAGGCGGCACTGACATCGTTGAAGTGGAACTCAGAGGTGCCCAACGACAAGGTCACCGTCGTCGTCAAGAACGGCTGGGTTCAGCTCGAGGGCAAAGTCGATTGGCAGTTCCAGAAAGATGCTGCGGCACGTTGTGTGCATTTCCTGATGGGTGTCAAGGGTGTCACCAATTCGGTGTCGCTGAAGCCGACCGCGAAGTGGATCGATGTCACTGCCAAGATCGAGGAGGCGTTCCGGCGGAATGCCGATCTCGAGGCGCGACGGATCAGCGTGCACACTCATGACGGCAAAGTGACGCTCGCCGGCAACGTTGCGTCGTGGACCGAGCGGACCGAGGCAGCGATGGCTGCATGGTCAGCTCCGGGTGTCACAACCGTCATCAATGATCTGGTTGTCGCGGTCTAGTACCCCCACCTCGACATCCACCGCCGAAGCGCTCGATGCGGTACCCCCACCGCACCGAGCGCCCGGCAATGGGCCCCTCTATTCTTCGATGGGAACGGGCAACGACTCGCCGACCGGTGCCTTCCAGACGACGAGAGTGCCTCCTTCGGGCTGACCGTTGATGATGAAGCTGCCGCCGAGGGCTTCTGCCCGACTGCGCATGTTTGCCAGCCCGCTCGATGATCGCGTCGGATCGTTGTCGTACCCTGTTCCGTTGTCGGCGATTCGCAGGGCGAGCAACCTTCCGTCGGACTCCACGCTCACATTGACTGCTGTCGCGTTCGCATGGCGCGCCACATTGGACAGCGCTTCGCGCAAGCACAGCATGACGTGGGCGCGCATCGAATCGGAAACCGTGCTGTCGACAGGCCCGGTGATATCGCAGTGTGGCTCGAAACCAAGAGCACGGGTTGCTTCGTTGCAGACTGCGAGAATGTCGCTGCACAAGCTCGGCATGCCCGACAACCGGTGATGCAGCTCGAAGATCGTTGATCGCACCTGACGAATCGACGTGTCGAGTTCGTCCACGGCGCGCATGATTCGTTCGACGGCGACAGGTTCCTTCAGCATCCGCGCCGCCGCTTGCAGCGACAGCCCGGTCGCGAACAGCCGCTGGATCACGTCGTCGTGGAGGTCCCGTGCGATGCGCTCGCGCTCATCGAGAAGCGTCGATGTTCGGGACTGTTCGTTCAGTCGAGCATTCTCGATCGCCAAACCCGCTGCCGCGGCCAGGCCAACAACCAACTCCTGGTCGACATCGGTGAACACCTGCCCGTCGTTCTTGTCAGTCAGGTAGAGGTTGCCGAACACCACGCCGCGTAGCAGGATCGGGACGCCGAGAAATGATGTCATCGGAGGGTGTCCTGGCGGAAATCCGTAGCTGTCCGGATGCTGATGCAGATCGGGAAGACGAAGCGGCTTCGGCTGGACGATCAACAGCCCGAGGATCCCGTGACCGTCCGGGCGTGCCCCGATTGCCGTCGTCTCGGCTTCGCTGAGACCGACCGTGATGAATTCGGCGAGCATCGTGCCCGAGGTGTCCAAGACGCCCAAGGCAGCGTATTTCGCATCGACGAGTTCGGCAGCAGTGTGGGTGATGCGACGCAGAACAGCCGACAACGACAACTCCGAACCGATTGCCATGACCGCGTCGAGGAGACGTAGGAGCTGCTTCGCTCCGGAAAACTCGAAGCGATCGGACATAGGGCGATCCTACGGCGCACATCACTCAGTTGCCGAAGTCCCACCGAGCGCCGGAGGCGTATCGGCCGAGGACGTTCTTGGCGACGAGGATCCGGTGGACCTCATCGGGACCATCGGCGATCCGCAGTGTCCGAGCGTTGGTGTACATGTTCGCGAGTGGCAGGTCGTTGGTGATGCCTGCAGCACCCCACACCTGGATTGCCCGATCGACGACGCGGGTGTACGCACCGGGAACGAACACCTTGATCGCCGAAATGTCGGTGCGAGCTGCGTCGAGCCCTCGGTCCACCTTCTCGGCGGCGTGGATCGTCATCAGCCTCGCCGCCTGGATGTCGATGTAGCTGTCGGCGATGAAGCCCTGCACGAACTGCTTGTCCGCGAGAAGGCCGCCGTACACCTCCCGCTCGGTGGCCCGCTCGACCATCAGGTCGAAGGCTCGCCACATCTGGCCGACTGCGTTCATGCAGTGGAACACCCGACCGGCGCCGAGGCGGTCCTGAGCTGCTTGGTGGCCCTGACCCACTGCTCCCAGAGCGTTCACAGCCGGAACGCGGACGTCGTGGTACAGGATCTCGCAATGGTCACTCTCCGGACGGCCCCACACGCCGATGCCGCGGACGATGTCCACGCCCGCCGTGGCCGCTGGAACGATGATCTGCACCATCGGGCCGACCTTCGGATCGGCGTCGGCCGAGCCCACCACGCGACACATCACGATGAAGAAGTCAGCATCGATCCCGTTGGAGGTGAACCATTTGTGACCGTTGATCACCCAGCGGTCGCCGTCGAGGACAGCCGTCGTGTCGAGCGAGCGAGGATCGGAGCCGGCATTGTGCGGTTCCGTCATGGAAAAGCCGGATTCCATCGTTCCATCGATGAGCGGGATCAGCCACTCCCGCTTCTGTTCGTCTGTGCCGTACTTGACGAGAAGGGATTGATTGCCGGAGTTCGGAGCGACGACGCCGAACAGTTCCCCAGCGCCCACGGCGTAGGCGAGGACCTCGTTCATGTACGCGTGGGTGAGGAAGTCGAGGCCCATTCCGCCGTAGTCGGTCGGCAGATGCGGTGCCCACAGGCCCGCGCGCTTGACCGTGTCCTTGATCTCGGCGCGCAGCTCCAAAACCGCTTGGCGCTGTGTCCAGGTCTCATCGGGACGCGGTTCGCTCCAGAGCGTGCGCTCGTTGGGCAGGATGTCCGTATTGACGATCTCCGCGGTCCGCATCCGGATGTCGTTGATCCGTTCATCGAGAGTCGGGACCGGATTGCAGTTCATCCCCAGCACGTCGACCTCGACAGAGTGGTGACGACCGATGCAAGTGTGGTTTCCATTCGTCAAGCGTGTGCGATTCGCTTCCGATGCGCCATGGTCCAAGGTCCTGAACCAGTGTGGAAGTGACCGAAGACCCTGTTTGCGGGGCAATGCCGGGCACACGTTGGACTCATGAACAACCGCATCATCGTTGCCTACGACGGCTCCGTTCCGGCGGCTGCGCTTACGGACCGGTCGACTCCGATCGAGCGGTCCCAACTGGGCGGGGCCGAGGCGATGGCCGTCGAACTTCGACGGCGCTATCCGCAGCTCTCGTGTCATGCGCAGGCCGTCATCGGCGCGCCGAGCGAGGTGCTGATCGACGCATCCGCCACTGCGGATCTGATGGTCGTCGGCAGGAGCAGCGCTGGCGCGGTCGAGGCAGTTGGTGACGACGATCCGACTCTGGAAGTGCTGACGCGCGAGGAATGTCTCCGACTCGTCGCGACGCTTCCGGTGGGGAGGATCGCCGTGAACGGTGTGGGCGGCCCACCGCACGTGGTCCCCGTCAACTACGTGCTCGATGGTGACGTCATCGTGTTTCGCACGGACCCAGGCACGAAGCTGAGTGCCCTGCGAAAGCGACCGGTGACCTTCCAAACCGACCTCATCGATCTGTTCCATCGCACGGGTTGGAGTGTGTCGATCCAAGGCTGGGCCTCCGACTCCGAAGATCCTGGAGCAGCTTCGGAGTCGTGGGCGGGCGGTATCAAGCGCCACGTCGTGCGCGTCGAGCCGTTCCATGTGTCCGGACGACGCATTCGGCTTCCCGCGATCTCTGCCGACGAGCGAGGCTACCTCTGAGCCCCGGGAGCACCGGCGGAACGACGGGGCTGACGCATGGAGCGGATCGGTTGCACGACGTGAGGTGCGATGGCGATGCGAGCATCGACCACTACACAACTCCCCTGGGTGGCAATGACCGGGTTGAGGTCGAGCTCGCGGATCTCGGGCACGGTCGCCATCAGCAGACCGATCCGGCACATGATGTCCACCAACGGATCCAATCGCACCGTGGGTCGGCCACGAAATCCGCGCAGCAGCGGAAACATCCTCAGTCGCTCCACCGCCGACCGGGCGCTGGCTGGGGTGACCGGAGCGAGCAGCACCGAACGGTCTCCCAGCAGTTCTGCTTCGGTTCCCCCCGCTGCGACGACTACCAGCGGGCCGACAGCAGGGTCACGGACCGCGCCGATCAGCATCTCGACACCCGGATCGGACTGTCGTTGGACGACGACATGTTGGAGCCGAGTGTCGAAGCGGTGCTGGAAATCGGCGACCACGCGCCGCACCATCGCGGCCGACGTGACCCCGAGCACGACGGCGCTTTCGTCGGACTTGTGCACGACGCCAACAACGTCGGCTTTGAGGACACATGGAAAGCCGAGATGCCGGGCGTGGTCGACGCAGTTGCGCCCGCTTTGCCCAATTGCCCATGGCGCAAACGGAATCCCCAGCGTCTCGAGCAGGGCGAAGGTGTCGAACGTCGTCAACCAGATCGATTGATCGAGGCTCGGGTGGGGTACAGGAAGCAAGTGACGGACCTGACGGCGCAGTGCCACGAGGTCCACGTGTGAGTCCGTGACGCGCTCGGCGGCAGTCGTTACGAGCCACGCCCCACGAGTGGCGGCAAGGCCGAGCGCGTCCATGGCCCGTTCAGGTGTCGGGAAGGTGGGCATCGTCCCGATCGCCTCCATCCCGCCGAGCAGCACCGCGACGGCAGGGACGGATTTGTCGTTCCAGTCGAGCTGCATTGCTGTGACCGCCTTGGCGCCGAGATTGACGGTCACCAACGCGCAGGCATCGACCTCACCCGATGCCGCGATCTCGCGCAGGACCGCATGCATGTCCTCCACGTTGACTGCCGCCAGCAGAACGACCGGGTTCGACGTCGCCGCAGCATGGGGGACGAGTGTGCGGAGGCGTTGCTGGAGTCCCACCGAGAGCTCGACCACATCGAGATCGTTCGCCGACGCCGCATCGGCGGCGAGGATCAACGGACCGCCGGCGTTGCCGACCAGTGCCACTCGCCGACTCGACGGCGCCGGTTGTCCGGAAAGCAGCGCGGCGACATCGAGCATCTGGTCGAGCGTGTTCGCCCGCACGACACCCGTGTGAGCGAACAAGGCCTCGATGGCGATGTCGTCGGTGACCAGTGCGGCCGTGTGCGACCGGGCCCCAGGCTTGCCTCCTTCGCCGCGACCGCTCTTGAGTGCGACGATCGGCATCTTCCGCGACACCGCCCGGGCAATCCTCGCGAACCGGCGTGGGTCACCGATCGACTCGAGGTACATCAACACCACTGCCGTCGACGGATCACCTGCCCAGTACCGCAACAGGTCGTTGCCGCTGACGTCGACCTTGTTCCCCAACGAGACGAACGACGAGATCCCCAGACGTCGACGCGCAGCCTCGGCGGCGAGCACGATCCCGACACCCCCGGATTGCGAGGCGATGGCAATCGACCCGGGCGCCATCGACTGCCGCATGAACGTGAGGTTGAGACCTGCGTGCGTCGAGACCAGACCAAGGCAGTTCGGGCCGAGGATCCTCGTTCCATATCGGCGAGCAGTAGCCAGCAGCTCGCGCTCACGGTCTACGCCGTCGCCACCGGCTTCGGCGAAACCTGCGGAGATGACGACCACCGCAGCGACCCTGTAGCGACCGCATTCGTCGACGACGCGCACCACGTTGGCGGCCGGCACGACGATCACTGCGAGGTCCGCAATCACGTCGAGATCGGCGACGTGGGCAACTGTCGGAACACCGCCGACGGTCTTCTCTGTCGGATGCACGACGCTGATCCGCCCTTCAAAGGACGAGACGAGGTTGGACAAGAGGACCCGGCCAACCGAGTCTGGGTCACGTCCGGCACCGATCACGACGATGTGCGATGGCGACAGCAGCGGCCGCAATGACGCGACAGCCGCTCTCCAGTCTCGGGCGGCTGCGCTGTCCTCCAGTAAGTCTTGGCCGGCAAGGTCGAGCTCGACGGAGACCTGACCATGCTCGTAACGGGTCCGCTCGGTCAGCCCGACCGTGCTGAACACGAGCTGCATCGCATTGTTTCCAGCCAGGGTCTCAGCGACCAAGCGGCGGAACCCAGCTTCGCGTGCGATCGAAGCGAGGTCCTCCAGGAGCAGCGTGGCGATGCCCTCGTGTTGGTGGGCGTCCGCGACAGCGAACGCAACCTCGGCTTCGTTCTGTCCCCGAGTACGCGAGTACTCGCCGACTCCGATCACCTCGAGATCATCGATAGCCAACATCACGACACGCTCGAAGATGTCGTTACCCCATGGCGGTTGCAGCCGTGCGTCGAGCATCGCCGGCCGTAACCCGAAAAAGCGCTGGTACGTCGAGGTGTCGCTCAGTCTGTCGTAGAAGCGTCGCATCGCATCGAGATCGGACGCCTGGGATGGCCGCACGCGCATGACCCGTCCATTGGTGGCCAACACGTCCCGGTCGAAGACACCGAGCACAGCTTCGCCGTCGATTGCGGCGTCGGCCACGTCTCGCGGACCGACAACGGAAGCGCTCACCGACAACGGAAGCGCTCACCGACGGGTGGGATGTCACTGTGCATCGTGGCAACCGTATGGCACGACGAGAACGGGATGCACCGAAGCGTGCGCAAGATTGCGAGCGATGCTGTGGCGGTGCAGGCGTGAGTCGTCGGTCCACCGCTTGCTCGTCACGACCAGAAGTGCATCGACATTGTCTGCCGTGAAGGCCAGCAAACCATTGACCGGGTTGTCGTCGCGCAGGATATTCCAATCGGCAAGAAAGCCCGCGGTGCTGTACAGACCGGCTGCCAACCGTTCCACGTCGACGGGCCTGTTACAGGCCGGGGTGTCGGGCGCCGAGTCGGACGGTTTCACGGCGACGAAGCAGGGGTCGCGCCCACCAAATGCCTTGAGCCATCGAACGACCCATGGCACCGCCGGGTACGCGGGCTCACCGGGATCGATGCAGCAGACGAGCTGCGCGTGTCGGGGTTGCCACGTGTCGGGCACGTTCGGTCCGAGCACGAGGGCAGGGCAATTGATCGCGCCGAGGAGACTCGCCGCAGTGTGCGTCGAGCTGAGTTGGCTGATCATGCCCCGTACCCCAGTCGCCATCACGACGAGCGGCGCGTCGAGGGTGAGCAGATGTGCAGCGACAACGCGCGCCGGTTGGTTGTCGTGCAACACCACGGCGGACCACCGGTCGAGGTGATGCTTCTCCGCAATCCGCCCGAGCTCGATCTGGTCCCTCCCATTCGGCAGACCCGGCGACGATGCGGTCATCAGGATTATCGGGAGGTTGCCGACGGCAGCGAGACCGGCGGCCGCAGCAACGGCGCGATCGTGGTTCGGTTCGAGGTCGAGTGGAGCCACAATCGTCGAAAATGCTTCGGGCATGCCCCGAGCTTGAACGGACGCACCACAGGCCGCTAGGGCCGAAGGTCAGCTCAGCGGTCGCGGATCTCAAAACCCTTGAGTCGGGGTTTTCCGACGTAGTCGGTCACAGCGTCACGAGGAGGAGTCCGGCCGCACTCAGCATGACCAGGATGACGAAGGTCAGCCGAAAGCTGCTTCGGACCGCAGCTCCGCCAGAGGTGGGCGCGATGCTCCCAGTTCCGGTTCGACGGCGAACCGCCTTCGGCGAGGCGGGTCCGTTGTTCGTGACCCCTTCTTGTCCGGCTTGTCCTGATGCTCATCAGCGGAATCCCGACTCGTCGAGGTGGCGTCGCATTGCCCCGTACGAGACGATCGCGACGGGGCGGGGCGCATGATGCAGGAGGTGATCGACGACGCTGCCGACGAGCAGTCCGCGCAGCGCGTGTTCGTGGCGTGCACCGATGACCGTGAGGTACGCGATGGTGGCCTGGCTGACATCGGTGAGCACTTCGGCTGGATGACCGGGAAGTTCTTTGAGCATTGAGTCGCAAGCTCTGCCAACGGGTTCCTCGTTCTCGGCGTCGGCGTCGGCGTCGGCGTTGTCGAACGTGTCGTAGAACGTGTTGTACGCGAAGACAGGGAGGAGGTTTCGCCGGAGATCGTCGGCGAGACGTGTGGCCCACTGGAGCACACGGCCATTCGCATCTGTCCCATCGACACCGACCAGGATGGGCGAGTTGTCCGGCGCAGGCCCACAGGGCGGCACGATGACGAGCGGGCAAAGGAGCGCATGGACGAGTTGGTGGGCGTGGCTGCCGAGGGCCCATTCAGAGAAACCCTCGGTGGAGTCGACTCCGAGAACGACGATGTCGCCATCCTTGGTGGAGGCGACGAGGTCGTCGTCCAGCCGGCCGGACGCAACGTGGAGCTCGTCGACAGCGACGCCTCTCGCGAGCAACCACCGACGCGCCGAATGCGCTGTGTCCGCATCTAATTCGCTCTCGCTCTCGCTCTCGATTGATCGCTCTGCAGATCTGCTGCCGACTGTCACCCATGCATTCAGCGGAACATGCAATGCGCGCGCCGTGCTGCAGGCCCATTCGATTGCATGAGTCCCTCGTTGATCGAGATCCAAATCGACGACGACACGTGCGACCGCGGGGAGCATCGCTGTCGCGACAATCGCGAGTCCCCCTCGGAGTTGCTCGATCGCGATCTTCTCGTGGTCTGCGGCGGTCACCGCTCGTCCAGCGTGCTGCATGGGTCAGGTCCTGTTCCGACGGCTACTCCCGCAACTGTGATCTCGACAGTGCCCTCGCACCAGGGCCGATGGTCATCAGTTGTCGTCAGCCTCGAAATGGTGCATCGGTCCTGCATCGGCGTTCTGCTTCCGATGTGGACCGGGCATGACACCTCTGGTGATCGTGGAATTTCCTCAATATTCGGTCTGGCTCGGCCGATGCAGTTGTCTCGCCATCGACGAACTCCCCCACGGTGGGCCGTTCATCTCGACGCATCGTCCACGACTGACGTTGAGGAATGCCGGCCGGGGGCTGACGATCAGGAGTACATCCTGAGTGATGCCGTTGAGATGCAGGTCGTGTGACGGGCGACCTGATTTCAATTAGTTCGAAGAACGAAGTAAATGAGTAGTCTTGGAAAGTGCCCTCATCGAGAGTGTTGCCCGAGCGACCATCGGTCGTCGCGACTGGCGACGCGCTCAGTCCGAGGCAGCCACGTGGACTCGAAGAGCTGGCCCAATCGTTGCGGCTCTCGATAGCGCGCTTGGCCCGGCTGCTCCGCCAGCAGGACCGTACCGGCTACGGCGCCACGTTGACGGCAGCACTGGCATCGGTCGCGCGCCACGGGGGCCCGACGCACGGCGAATTGGCGGCGATCGAGCAGGTGGCCCCACCGACCATCACGGCGGTCGTGGGCAAGATGGAAACGCTCGGGCTGGTCACGCGCGAGACCGATCCCGCTGACCGCCGGGTCACCCGAATCCACCCGACGCCCGCTGGTCTCGACCTACTGGCCGACACCAGGAATCGGCGAACCGAGTGGCTGCAGATGCAGATGAACAGCCTGACAGCGTCAGAACTCGCAACGCTTGCTGCAGCAGCGGATGTGCTCGGAAAGTTGACAATCGCGCCGGAGTCCGACGCCGCAGTCGCCCTGGTGCGGCCATGAGCGACGAGACAGCGGACCTGTCGAAGGTCGAGACACCGAAGCGGGCGGGGACGTTCCGGTCATTGCGACAGCGCAACTTTCGCTTGTTCTTCACTGGGCAGCTGATCTCCCAGATCGGCAACTGGTTGACGTTGATCGCGCAGACGTTGCTCATCCTCAAACTGACCGACAGCGGCGTCGCTCTCGGCCTGCTCGCGGCATGCCAATTCGGACCTGTTCTGGTCCTCGGTGCGTGGTCAGGTCTCGTCGCGGACAGGTCGGACAAGCGGAAACTGCTGATCATCGTCCAGATCTTCGCGATGTTCGAATCCTTCGCGCTCGCCTTCGTGGCATTCATGCACCACCCGTCGGTGATCATCGTCTACATCATCGCGATCTTCGGTGGCATCGCGACTGCGTTCGACAATCCTGCCCGACGCGCCTTCGTCGCGGAGATGGTGCCGGATAGCGATGTCCAGAACGCAGTCAGCCTGAACAGCGCGCTGATGATGGGTTCTCGTGTCGCCGGTCCCGCACTGGCCGGAATCATGATTCACACGGTCGGATACGGATGGACGTTTGCTGCCGATGGGTTCTCCTACATCGCCGTGATTCTCGGCCTGGCCCTCCTGCGAACCGCTGACATGCGACCCTCAGTGGCCGCGCAGCGCGGTAAAGGTCAGGTGAGAGCCGGCTTGAAATACGCCAGGACTCTGCCGGAGCTGTGGCTGCCCCTCGTCATGATGGCGATCGTTGGCACACTCGCATTCAACTTCCAAATCGTGATGCCGCTGCTGGTGAAGCGGACACTGCACGGCAATGACACCACGTACACCCTCATCTACTCAGTGATCAGCGTCGGTTCGCTGATCGGGGCGCTGCTGTCGGCAAGACGAACCTCGGTCAAGATCAACGACATCACGTTGGCGGCCTTCGGATTCGGTTTCTCGATGGTCCTCCTGGCGATCACGCCGAACGTCGCCTGCGCATATGTCATTGGTGTCGCGGTCGGTATCTCCAGCATCACGTTCATGACTGCGTCGACAGCGATCGTCCAGCTCCGGTCGGCACCGGAGATGCGGGGACGAGTACTGGCCCTGCAGGCGATCGTGTTCCTCGGTAGCACACCGATCGGTGGACCGATCCTCGGCTGGGTGTGCCAGCAGTTCGGGGCTCGATGGGGCGTGATGATCGGTGGACTCGGCGCTCTCGTCGCTGGAGGGTACGGCTGGCGGGCGGCCCGTCGCCTGACCGACGACCAGACCTTCGCCCCGAAACGCGACGCCGTCGTCGCTGCGCACTGAGCTGCCATTCTGCGGACCCTGAGATTCGCCGGACCGAGATTTTCCGGACCCTGAGATTCTCCGGAACGTGGGCGGTTCGTGCCACGTTGCAATGGGGAGCAGCGGGGGATAGTTCTGTGTGGTGCCGATCGTGCTTGCTTTGGCTTGCGCAGTCGTTTATGGCATCGCTGACTACTGCGGTGGCCGATCGGCGCGCAGTGCGTCGAGTCTGATCGTCAGCCTGATAGGGCAAGCCACCAGCCTGGTCGTTGGTCTCGTGGTGGTCATCGTCGTCGGCACGGCATTTCCACCGTTGCGAGAACTGGCCTGGGGCGGCCTCGCCGGTGTCGCCAGCGCCGTCGCGCTCGGCGCTTTCTACCACGCTCTGTCTCATGGATCGATGACGGTGGTCGCACCCATCACAGCGGTGACCAGTGCGGTCCTCCCCGTTGCATTCGGCCTCATCCGCGGCGAGCGTCCTGCCGCAATTGCCTACCTCGGCATGGTGCTGGCCGTGGCTGCGATCGCACTCGTCAGCGGCGCTGTCGGTGCGCGACATGTTGTGACCCGGCGATCGACGATCGGTTTCGCGCTCCTCGGTGGCGTCGGGTTTGCCGTGATCTTCATCGCCCTCGGCGAGACCACCGCCGTGAGCGGAGTCTGGCCGCTCGTCGCTTCGCGGGTCGTGTCGGTCATGCTGATCGCGACGGTTGCGGTCGCACGAAGGGTCAGCGGCCGAGGCGCGGCTGGCATCTGGAAGCTGGCTGCGTCCGCGGGGGCGCTCGACATTTCCGCCAACTTCCTCTACCTCATCGCCGTCCGACGCGGGCTGCTGTCGGTCGTGGTCGTCGTGGTGGCTCTGTATCCGCTCAGCACGGTGCTGCTGGCCTTTGGCGTGGACAAAGAACGAGTGTCCAGATCGCAGGCGTTCGGGATGGCGATGGCCGTCGGAGCGCTCGTCCTCGTCAGCGTCGCGGGAGCGTCCTGACCCTTTGAGCCCTGACCACGTGTCAGCGCTGTCAGGTCAGTCCGCAGACTGCGGCGGGGGAAGGATGCATCTTCTGGATCGGCGATGCGAGGGCCAGTGCTGTCGTGGTTCGGGCAATTCCGCCGAGTGACAGCACCTTTTCGAGCACGTCGTGCAGGTGATCGTTGCTGCGCGCCACGATCCTGCACAGAAGATCTCCTGGCCCAGTGATCTTGTGGGTCTCCAGAACCTCTGCGATGTTGCCGAGGCCTGTGATGACGGTCTGTTCCATTCCCTGGGCGATCTCGAGCGTTGTGAATGCCAGCACGTTGTAGCCGAGCGACGGCAGATCGACCAGCGGTGCATAACCGACGATCCCGCCGGCACGCTGCAGTCGATCGATCCTCGCTTGCACCGTGTTGCGGGCCAGACCGAGTCGTCTCGACAACTCCAACACGTTCGGCCTCGTCGAACGCGACAGTTCGCCGATCAGCAACTGGTCAGGTGATACATGATTGGAGAGACTCATGCTGAACAGTTTGCTCCATCGTTGGCCAGAAGTGTTCCAGAGTGCTCACGTGGCTCTCACTCAGTTGACGTGATCGGCTGCCTGGACGATCATTGAGGGGTGAGCCCCTCCGTCGTCGACTCCCGTCCTGGGTCCGTGGAGCTCCTCGGGTGGGACTGCGTCGAATTCTGGGTCGGCAACGCCCGAACGACCGCCGGGTTCTTGATGTCGGCCTTCGGCTTCCGGTGTACCGCATTCGCCGGACCGGAGACTGGTATGACCTCGAAGGCCAGTTATGTGCTCGAGCAGGGTCAGATCCGCTTCGTGGTCAGCGGAGCTCTCTCCGCCGAGTCGCCGATCGCCGAACACGTTCGTCGTCACGGCGACGGTGTCCATGACCTCGCTTGGCTGGTCGGGGACGCAGCTGTCGCATTCCGCTCCGCTGTGGCCCGAGGAGCGATGCCGGTTCGTGAACCCTGGCGGGAGACCGACCAGCACGGAGAACTCGAACTGGCGCAGGTCGAGGCATTCGGCGAGACAGTGCACACGTTCGTCAACCGCAGTCGATATGCGACAGGCATCCTGGAACCGGGCTATTCCACAGACAACCTGCCCAACCCCGTCGTCGGTGAGCCGGTGGGCCTCACCGACATCGATCACGTCGTCGGCAACGTCGAGAAGGGCACGCTCAGCGACTGGGTCGGCTTCTACGGCGAGGTCTTCGGATTCGTTGCGATGCAACATTTCGACGACGACCAGATTCGCACCGAACACTCGGCGCTTCTGTCGACCGTCGTGTGGAACGGCGGTGGGATCATCATGCCGATCAACGAGCCCGCCGACGGGCGCAAGAAGAGCCAGATCCAAGAGTACCTCGAGCACTACGACGGTGCCGGTGTGCAGCACATTGCTCTGCGAACCAACGACATCGTGGCCACTGTCCAAGCCCTGCGCGACCGTGGCGTGCGGTTCATGCGGGTTCCCGACACCTACTACGACGATGCCAAAATTCGCCTGGCCGGGTTCGACCTGCCGTGGAACGATCTGCAACGGTTGAACATCTTGGCGGACATGGACGACGACGGGTACCTGCTGCAGATCTTCACGGAGACGATCACCGACCGGCCTGCTGTGTTCTTCGAGATCATCGAACGGCGCGGTGCAGTTGGCTTCGGTGAGGGAAACTTCAAGGCCCTGTTCGAAGCGATCGAGCGCGACCAGGACCGGCGTGGCAACCTCTGAGGTGACGCAGACATGGGCTCCCGTTCCTGTTGGATCGGACTTCCCGATCGAGAACCTCCCGTTCGGTGTCGTCCGACCGATCGGTGAAGCACCTCGCGTGGTCGTCAGGATCGGCGATCATGTCCTCGATCTTGCAGCCGCAGGTATCGACGACGACCTGACCAAGCGATCCACTCTGAATCCGCTGATGGAGTCCGACAGTGGCCTCGCGATCCGGTCCGCCGCAGCCGATCTGTTGTGCGGGCGAGAGCGGATGGATCTGCTGTGGCCAGTCGACCAGGTTGAAGTACGAATGCCGATATCCGTCGGCGACTACGTGGACTTCTATTCGTCGATCCACCATGCGTCGAACCTCGGCAGGATCCTCAGGCCGGGCAGCGAACCGCTGCTCGCCAACTGGCGTCAGCTCCCGGTCGGCTACCACGGTCGCTCCGGTACGGTCTCGGTCAGCGGGACACCCGTGGTCAGACCCCATGGACTGTTCCCCGACCCGGACGGTGTGATTGCGCTCGCGCCCTCTGCCTCGCTTGATTTCGAGCTCGAGGTCGGCTTCATCGTCGGTGGCCGTCGAGCGACGCGCATTGCCCCCGACGACGCTGATCAGCACATCTTCGGCGTCGTGCTCCTCAACGATTGGTCGGCTCGCGACGTGCAAGGTTTCGAATACCAACCGCTCGGACCGAACCTCGCCAAGAGCTTCGCCACAAGCATTTCTCCGTGGGTCGTCACGCTCGACGCGCTGCGCCCACACCTCGTCACGCCGCCGGTCCAGGATCCGCAGCCAGATCCGTATCTGCGTGCTCAGCGGCCATGGGGATTGGACATCCACCTCACGGTCGAGTTGAACGGTACGCCGGTCACTGCGACGTCGTTCGCCGAGATGTACTGGACCTTCGCCCAGCAGTTGGCCCACACCACGGTCAACGGCGCGACGACGGGCGCGGGCGACCTGTTCGGATCCGGAACGGTCAGCGGTCCGGGCGCCGGCGAACGCGGCAGCATGATCGAACTGACGTGGCGAGGCGCCGAGCCGATCGAACTGCGCGACGGGTCGACGCGTCAGTTCCTCGACGACGGCGACACGGTGACGATGCGCGGCTGGTGCGGCGGGACCCACGGCAGACCTCGGATCGGTTTCGGCGAGGTGACCGGAACGATCGTCATGGCTGCCCGGCGGGATCGTCCGCCCCCGAACCCGGCCCCGAACCCGGCCCCGACAACGTGAGGCAATGAGATGCCGTTCTACCGATGTGTGGGGGACGTTCCCCGAAAGCGTCACACGATCCATCACGTCGACGGCGCGATGGTGTTCGAGGAATTGATGGGCACCGACGGGTTCTCCGGGGCGTCCTCGCTGCTGTACCACCGCCATTCGCCGAGCGCGATCGTCGGCATCACGCCGGTCGAGTCGGAGCCCGTGAGCTTTGCGCCGAACATTCCTCTCCGGCCTCATCACCTTCGCACCGGACAACTTGGCAATGGTGCGTCGTCGGAGCCGGTGCTCGGCCGCCAAGCGCTGCTCGGGAACGACGACGTGTCGGTCTCGTTCGTCTCGGCCTGCTCGTCGAGTCCGCTGTACCGGAACGCAACCGGCGACGAGTTGATCTATGTCCAATCCGGTTCAGCCGTCTTGGAGAGCGTGTTCGGCCGGATCGCCGTCGGGCCAGGCGACTACGTGATCGTGCCGATGTCGACGACGCACCGATGGGTGGTCGACGGCGACGAAGAACCGACGGATCTGCTGATCGTGGCCGCTCGCGGGCACATCACCGTGCCGGCTCGCTACACGAATGCGACCGGCCAACTGTTGGAAGGGGCTCCCTTCAGTGAACGTGATCTGCGCGGGCCGGCGGGGCAGCCCATCGTCGAAGACGGTGACGATGTATCCGTACTCGTGAGAACTCGCAGTGGCCTGTCGATCCACAACCATGCGACGCACCCGTTCGATGTCGTCGGCTGGGATGGCTGTCTGTATCCGTGGGCGTTCAACATTGCCGATTTCGAGCCGATCGTCGGGCGCATTCATCAACCGCCACCGGTTCACCAGACCTTTGCCGGCAACGGTTTCGTGGTGTGCAGCTTCGTTCCCCGCCTGCTCGATCTCGATCCGAACTCGGTCAAAGTGCCGTATCACCATGCCAACGTGGACACCGACGAGGTGCTCTTCTACTCGGGCGGCGATTTCATCAGCCGGGCTGGGTCTGGTATCGGCCTCGGCTCGGTCAGCGTGCATCCAGCCGGCTTCATCCACGGTCCACAACCCGGCAGCCACGAGCGCACGATCGGAGTCGCCCGGACCGCTGAGACCGCCGTGATGCTCGACGCGTTCAGCCCGCTGGGGCTGACATCGGAGGCATTGGCGGTCAGCGACCCCGATTACCCATGGTCATGGGCCGGCGGCGTTCGGCGCAGTCAGATCGACGCGAAGTAGTCGAGCAGAACCGTCTCGACGGCATCGAACGATGCACCGCCGAAGAGCACATTCTGGAAAGCGGTGATGTCGTAGTCCTGGTCCGCCATCGCGTTCGTCTCGAACGGCCGAACCTCGGCGTCGCGGAAGCTCTGGATCTCGCCGTATGAGCTGAGCAGTCCAGCGCCGTAGGTACGGAGTTGATCGGATTCGAGGGTCACACCGAACTCGAGCGTGAACCAGAAGACGCGGCTGAACCGTTGCAATCCGGTGTCGGTCGTGGCCCGCAGGCTGGCCTGTCCGGCTGCTTCGTGCAGGCTCGCGAGTCGTGGCGATGCAAGAGCGTTGATGTGACCGATCAGCTCGTGGATGATGTCCGGTTCCGGGGTGTAGAAGGGAACAGACGGGTGCCGGACGTATTGCGTCGACAGGAACGTTCGGTTGGCCAGCGCGGCGTAGAAGGTGCGCGTCGGCACGAGGCCAGGAACGGCCTCGACCGTCCATCCGGTCAGATCACTCAGCCGGTCGGAGACATCGGCAAGCTGCGGTATCCGGTCGGTCGGTAACTCCATTGCCGCAGCGCCGAGTCGGTACTCGGCTGTGGCGTAGGACTGATGGAGTTCGCTGAGCGAACCGAGCACCGTGGACCACACCGCACGCTCCGAAGGCGTGTACTCGATCGTGCGTGGTTTCGATCCAGCGACGTGATCCCTCGACGCGTCGGCGATGGTGGATCGACGGCGGAGATATTCGGGATCGCTCACACCGGGATGGTCGGTCGGGAGTTCGACTCCCATGGTTTCCATGGTCTCATCGTCGCGCCACGAGAACCGGGTGTCGAGAGCTGCTCGCCTCAACGCGGTTCGCGAGGGAGGCCGAGGACCCTTTCGCCGAGAATGTTGCGCATCACGTTGGATGTGCCGCCCATGATGGTGTATCCGGGTGCGTAGCAGAGGCCGGCCGTGGTTTGATCCCACAACGTTGCCTGCCCGCCGAGCGCGCGCCAGACGAATTCAGCAACGCGCTGCTCGTGCTCGGTGCAGAAGCACTTCGTCGCCGCGCTGAAGCCGGCGGGCGCCTGCTTGAGCACCTCGCGGACGACGAGGATCCGACCGATCCTGTACCCGATCTCGAGTGCTGCGATCTCCTGGCGCACGAGCGGGTCGGTCGTGTCGACAGCCTCGAGTGCCTGCAGATAGAGGGCGTGGTTGCTGACGAGACGGTCGACGCCGCCGCGCTCGTGCTCGAGCTGGCGCATCGTCTGCTTGAATGCGGCACCCTCGGTTCCGACGAGGTTGGCGATCGGCACGCGAACATCGGTGAAGAACACCTCGCAGAAGTGGCGGTTGGTCGTCATGTCCTCGATCGGGCGGACCTCGATACCGGGCGTGTCCATCGGCACGACAATCTCGCTGATGCCGGCGTGGGGTGGACCTTCGCTGGTGGTGCGACAGATCAGGTAGCAGTAGTCGGCGACCTCGGCGAAGCTTGTCCAGATCTTCTGACCGTTGATCACCCAGTCGTCGCCGTCGCGAACGGCAGCGGTCTTCAAGCCGGCCAGGTCGCTGCCCGCATCCGGCTCACTCATCCCGATGCACCAGGTCGTGTCGCCACTGAGGATCTTCGGCAGGAACTCGGCCTGCTGGTCCGGGCGGCCGTATGTGATCAGGGTCGGCCCCATTTGCCGATCGCCGAACCACATCGCAGCGACCGGCGCGCCGGCCTTGATCAGTTCCTCGCCGACGATCAACCGGTCGATCGGCGGACGCCCCCCGCCACCGAACTCGGTCGGCCATGTCATCCCGATGAAGCCGTGGGTCGCCATCGCCTTGGCGAAATCCTTGCTGTATCCGTTGATCCAACTGTCGTTGTGCCGACCGAACCGGGCGACGGCCTCGACCGCGACGGTGCGGGCCTGTTCACGGAGTGCTTCCTGCTCGGATGTCCAACCGAAATCCATGCGTCAATGGTACGACCAGCAGCGGATCTGGGCCTCATCCACCTCGCTGGGGACGGTCGTCGAGCGGCTAGGCTGTACAAGTCGAATACAAGTGGAACCCACGAAAACAACGGAGTCGTACGAGCATGGCCGAGAGCACGAAGCAAAAGATCAAGGTGAAGACCCCAGTCGTCGAGATGGACGGCGACGAGATGACGCGCATCATCTGGCAGTTCATCAAGGACAAGTTGATCCTTCCGTACCTCGACATCGAACTCGACTATTACGACCTCAGAATCGAACACCGTGATGCCACCGACGATCAGGTCACGATCGATTCGGCGAACGCCACCAAGAAGTACGGCGTGGCCGTGAAATGCGCGACGATCACCCCCGACGAGGCTCGCGTCGAAGAGTTTGGTCTGAAGAAGATGTGGAAGAGCCCGAACGGCACCATCCGCAACATCCTTGGTGGAGTGATCTTCCGTGAACCGATCGTCATCTCGAACATCCCGCGCCTCGTGCCGGGCTGGACCAAGCCGATCGTCATCGGCCGTCACGCGCACGGCGATCAGTACAAGGCCACCGACTGGAAGGTGCCCGGTGCCGGCAAGGTCACGATGACCTACACCCCGGCCGATGGCTCTGATCCGGTCGAACTGCACATCGCCGACTACGGCGACGACGGCGGCGTGGTGATGGGGATGTACAACTACAACAACAGCATCCGTGACTTCGCCCGTGCGTCGTTACGGTATGGCCTCACTCGCGGCTACCCCGTCTATCTCAGTACGAAGAACACCATTCTCAAGGCGTACGACGGCTCGTTCAAGGACATCTTCGAAGAGGTCTACCAGACCGAGTTCAAGGCCGAGATGGACGCGGCCGGGCTCACCTACGAGCACCGCCTGATCGACGACATGGTTGCCTGCGCGATGAAGTGGGAGGGCGGATACGTCTGGGCGTGCAAGAACTACGACGGCGACGTCCAGTCCGACACCGTCGCCCAGGGCTACGGTTCGCTCGGCCTGATGACCTCCGTGCTGATGACCCCGGACGGCAAGACGGTGGAAGCCGAAGCCGCTCACGGAACAGTGACACGTCACTACCGCGAGCATCAGAAGGGCAACAAGACCTCGACCAACCCGATCGCGTCGATCTTCGCGTGGACCCAGGGCCTGATGTACAGGGGCCGGATGGACGAGACACCTGAAGTGGTCGCTTTCGCGGAGGCGCTCGAATCGGTGTGCATCGAAGCCGTAGAAGCTGGCGAAATGACGAAGGATCTGTCACTACTGATCTCCAAGGACGCCCCGTACCTCAGCACCGAGGACTTCCTCGATGCGCTGGATCGCCGCCTGCAAGCGAAGATGGCATGACGGTCCGCGCTGTTCTCTTCGACTGGGGTCACACGCTCTTCGACACCGCTGGAAGCTCCGAATTCATCACCGACTGGGCGCGTCGCAACGGCGGGGTGACCGATGGTCCGCAGTTGTCGAACGACGACATCCACGAGATGTGGGACCAAGCGCGTCTGCGTTCGCGTTCGGCCGAGGAACTGGCCAAGGGTCGCGACAAGGATGCAACGACGCACCGCGAGTGCTGGCTGGCGCTGTGGGGCGATCTGGATGCACGTTGGCCTGGCGTGGCCGAAGCACTGTACGAGTTCGAGACATCGGCAGCCGGGTGGTCGCCCTACGTCGACACGGGGGAGGTGCTTCGTGCGTTGCAACAGCGCAACGTTCCCGTCGTGATCGTCAGCGACGTACCGTTCGATCTGCGTCCGATCCTGGCCCATTACCAGTTGGAGTCGCTGGTACACACCTTTGTGCTGTCCGGAGAGCACGGCACGATCAAACCCGAGCTCGAGCTGTTCCGGATCGCTCTCGCTGCAGTGGGCGTCCGCGCTGCCGATGCGCTCATGGTCGGCGACAACCACATCAACGACGGGGCTGCGGTCGACGTCGGTATCCGCACCCTCTTGTTGCCACCGGGTGTCAGCGGCTCGCCGCGTGGCCTGTGGGCGGTGCTCGACCTCGTCGACGGCTGACGTCACCGGTCGGCTCGCTCCTCGGCGATGTCGAACGCATAACCCTGGTCGAGGTCGGCGCGGACGAGATCCGCGCCGACACCCGCCGGCACCAGGCCCTGGCAGACGAGGATGTCGGCGCCGTCTGGCGTGTCGGTGTAGGCGGTCCAGGACTCGGGCTCCCAGATGTGACTGCGCTGCATCGCCTTCGCGCAGTGGATGAACGTACCAACGACCTGGACGACGATGGCCACCTTCGGCGGCTTCAGGTCGGGGGAGAACCTGGCCAGCACATCCGGGTCGGTCGTCACAGAGGCGGTGCCGTTCACGCGGACGGTTTCGCCGCGTCCGGGCATCACGAACAGCAGCCCGACCTCACCGTTCGCGACGATGTTGTCCAGCGTGTCCAAACGGTTGTTGCCGGACAGGTCGGCAATCGCGATATGAGTCGAGTCGAGCACCTGCACAAAACCGCTCGGGCCGCCGCGAGGCGACACATCCGCTCGACCCTCGGCACCGACCGTGCCGATCACCACGAACGGCGAGCGGGTGATGAACTCGCGCGTCGCGTCGTCGATCTGCGGTCGTTCCTTCTCGATGACGAGCCGGCTCGGTTGGCGATACAGCGTGCGCAATTGTTCGCGGGTGGACACCCGGTGGTCGCTGCCGAATGTCATCGGCGAATCCTACGTGCCGCGCCGTGAGCGCGAGACTCGGTCATGCGCGCTGTTGTCCTCCACTCCCATGACGGTCCGGAATCCCTGCTGATCGAGGAGGTCGATGATCCCCAGATCGGTCCGGACGAGGTCCTCGTCGACATCACCACCTCGGCGCTGAACAGAGCCGACCTGCTGCAGGTCCGCGGCCTGTATCCGGACCCTCGGGTCGTGGACCACGAGATACCCGGCATGGAATTCTCCGGAATCGTCCGTGAGATCGGTCGACGAGTCACCGCGTGGAAGCTCGGCGACCAGGTGATGGCGATCGAAGGAGGCGGCGGGTACGCCGAGCGGATCTCGGTGCACGAGCGCCAGCTGATGCGGGTACCGAGCGGCGTGGATGTGGCGGATGCTGCGGCGATTCCCGAAGTGTTCCTCACCGCATGGGACGCGCTGGTCGTCCAGAGTGGGCTGACGAGCGGACGCTGGGCGCTGGTGCACGCAGGTGCGTCAGGTGTGGGTACGGCGGGCATCCAGATCGCCAAGGCCATCGGAGCGCGCATCGCCGTCACGTGCAGCGCTGGCAAGGTGGACCGCTGTCGCGAGCTCGGCGCCGACGTCGTGATCGACTACGGATCGCAGGACTTCGTCGCCGAGATCGACGACGTGACCAATGGCGTCGGAGCCGATGTCGTCCTCGATGTCATCGGCGGCGACTATCTCGACCGGAACCTGCGCTGCCTCGCCCAGCAGGGCACCATCATCCAGGTCGGTCTGATGGGTGGGGGACCGGCCAGCATCAACCTGGGGCTGCTCCTCGCCAAGCGGGCAACGCTGATCGGCACGGGTCTGCGCGCTCGACCGATCGAGCAGAAAGTGGCCGTTGTCCAGCGTTTCGTGCGCGAGGTCCTGCCGCTGTTCGACTCGGGCGAATTGCACCCGATCATCGATTGTCGTTTCACACTCGACCAGATCCAGGAGGCACACCGCTACATGGCCAGCAACGCCAGCTTCGGCAAGATCCTGATCGACGTCAGCGAGCGCTGAGGTCGATGTAGTCGCGGGCGTCGACGCCTGCATACATCTGCCGCGGACGGCTGATCTTCTGGTCCTTGTCGGCCAGCAGTTCTTGCCAGTGGGCGAGCCAGCCAACGGTACGCGGGATCGCGAACAGCACGGTGAACATCGCCACCGGGAATCCCATTGCCTGATAAATCAGGCCCGAGTAGAAGTCCACGTTCGGGTACAACTTCCGGCTGATGAAGTACTCGTCGGCGAGTGCGACCTCTTCGAGCTTCAGCGCGATGTCCAACAACGGGTTCGTGCCCGTGACCTCGAAGACGTCGTACGCGGTCTTCTTGATGATCGTGGCGCGAGGATCGAAGTTCTTGTAGACGCGATGGCCGAAGCCCATCAGACGGCTGCCTGTTCCGTTCTTGACCTCTTCGATGAACTTCGGAACATTGTCGACGTGGCCGATCTCGGTCAGCATCCGGATCACGGCCTCGTTGGCGCCACCATGCAGTGGGCCGTACAGCGCAGCGGCCGCAGCGGCGCACGATGAATACGGATCGACATGGCTGGATCCGACGACGCGCATCGCCGTGGTGCCGCAGTTCTGTTCGTGGTCGGCATGGAGGATGAACAACACGTCCATCGCCCGCTCGAGGCGAGGGTCCAACTCGTACTCGCCGATCTTCCACATCATCTGCAAGAAGTTGGCGGGGAAGCTGATGTCGTTGTCGGGATAGACGAACGGCAGTCCGACCGAGAACCGGTAACACATCGACGCGAGCGTGGGCATCTTGGCGACGAGGCGCAGGACCTGCTTGTCCCGGCTCTCCTTCGACTCGATGTCCTTGGCGTCGTTGTAGAACGTGCCCAAGGCCGAAACGGCACTGATCAGCATGCCCATCGGATGTGCGTCGTAGTGGAAGCCGTCCACGAACCGCTTGCGCATGTTCTCGTGGATGAACGTGTGATGGGTGACGTCGGTTGTCCACGCATCGAGTTGATCCGGGGTCGGCAGCTCACCGTTGAGCAACAGATAGGCGACCTCGAGATACGTGCTCTTGGCCGCCAATTGCTCGATCGGGTATCCGCGATATCGAAGAATGCCGGCGTCGCCATCGAGATAGGTGATGGCACTCTTGCACGCTGCGGTCTGCATGAATGCGGGGTCGTAGATGAACAGCGACGGATCGAGGTCGCGCACGGCTGAGGCCGGGAAGACGCCGTTGGTGATCGGAACCGTCACCGTCTTTCCTGTGCGATCGTCGGTGATGGTGATGGTGTCGGGCACGTTGCTCCCTCGGGTGACACGGACATGAAATGGGGCTTGCTCCCCGGCGCCAGACTAGTGGGGGAGGCCCCGACCTTTTCTATCCGTCGGACCGGCACGCAGCCGGACGTCACTCCGACAAACAACTCGACGATCGGGCCCGGCATCAGGTCACAGTGGCATGTTGTCGTGCTTGTGGACGTGCAGGGTCTCCCGCTTGTCGATGAGGGATGCCAGCGCCTGACAGATCGCGGCGCGCGTCTGGGCCGGCTCGATCACAGCATCGATCAGTCCGCGGTCGGCGGCGATATAGGGATTGAGGAGGCGTTCGGAATAGTCGGTCTCGAACGCCGCCTTGGCCTCGGGCGTCGCCCGCCGCTGCAGGATGGCAGCGGCCTGTCCTGCACCCATGACCGCCAATTCGGCCCACGGCCATGCAAGGCAGATGTCGTTCCCCATTTTCTTGCTGTCCATCACGATGTACGCGCCGCCGTAGCTCTTGCGCAGAACGACACAGATTCGCGGCACTGTGGCCCTGCCGTAGGCGAAAACGAGCTGCGCCCCGTGGCGGATCATGCCTCGCCACTCGAGGTCCTTTCCGGGATAGAACCCAGGCGTGTCCACCAATGTCAGGATCGGGAGGTTGAACGCGTCGCAGAAGGAGACGAAACGTGCCGCCTTTTGCGAGGCCGGAATGTCGAGCGTGCCTGCGAGCGAGATCGGTTGGTTGGCAACGATGCCCACCGGTTGCCCGGCGAACGTTGCAAAGGCGGTGACGACATTCGACGCCCAGCGGGCGCGGACCTCGAGCAGGTCGCCGTCGTCGGCCAAGACCTTGATCACGTCGCGCACGTCGTAGGAACCCGTCGACGACGTGGGCATCAGTGCCCCGGCATCCGATGTGTCCCGGTATGGATCGTCATCGGTTGCAACGAGAGGTGCCTCCTCGTCGACGTTGTTGGGGAGATAGGACAGGAGTTGCTCCACCATGCTGATCGCGCCGTTCAGATCGGCGGCGACCAGGCTGGTCGCTCCGCTGAATCGCGCATGGCTGGCGGCGCCACCGAGCTCCTCGTTGTCCATGTGCACGCCGGTGAACTCGGCAACCATCGTCGGGCCGCTCACGAACGCGTACGCGGCCTGGGTCATCACCACGAAATCGGCGATCCCGAGCAGCAGTGCCGGGCCGGAGACCGCTGGGCCATCGACGATGATGATGGTCGGAATGATGCCGCTGCAATCCGTGAGCGCCTTTGCGGCTAATCCCCAGCCGTGCAAGGCGCTGAAGCCTTCGGCGATATCGGCGCCGGCCGAATCCATGGTGGCGATCAGCGGAAAGCCCTTGGTTCGGGCCACGACTGCGGCCGCCTCGATCATCGATGACGCATCGGACGACAGCGCACCTTTGCGCACCTCGGCGTCGACATCGAGCCAGACGACGGTGCGGTCACCGAGGGTGCGGACGTCGACACGTGCGGCGCCGGGTACATGGGCGCGAACGGGGAGCGGGATGGTGAACTCCGGCAATGACATCGAGCCCGACCTTAGGTCGTGATGGCGATCGTCGAGGGATGGGCAGCCGAAAGCGAGGCTCGACGAGGCGGCAGGTTCAGTTGGACTTGCCGACCGGGAACGCGTCGACGCCGACATGGACGCCGTGCTGCAGGGGGCCTCGGATCTCCAAGGTTTCGCGCATCGACTTCAACATCGCCCTGGTCGGCGCTCCCGGTACCGGCCGGCGGCGTTGGACCCAACCAACGACGCGCCGCGGCAGCTCGGGTACCGTGATTCGGGTGAAATCACCTTTCAACCATCGCGGGACCGCCGTCGACGGAACGATCGCCGGACCGTAGCCCTCCATTGCCAGCGAGGTCAGCAGACGGACCCCGTCGATTTCGGCCTGGGCGCGCAGCGTGCAGTCAGCTGCGGCTGCGGCCCTGTCGAGAATGCGGCGCATCGCCGTGCCCTTCGGCGGGATCAGCAGTGGTTCGGCTGCCACACGCTGCAGGGACAACTCACCTTCAGCCGCCCACGGGTGTTCGTTGTGAACGACGACGATCATGTCCTCGGCAAAAAGGGGCTCGATCGTCAGGTCCGGATCGTCCACTGGCAGATGGACGATGCATGCGTCGAGATGTCCGGCGGCGAGTCGGGGCAACAGGTTCGACGTACTTCCTTCGAAGATCGTGACATGGACAAGAGGATGGTCCCGACCAACCAATGGGAGGAACTGCGGCATCAGCCATCGAGCGGTCGTCCCGATCACGCCGAGACGGGAATCCCCGCTGACCGAATCGCCGCGACTGGCCATGTCAGCGGATATGTCGTCCATCTCGCGCAGGATCCGGCGGGCTCGTTCGACGACCTGTCCGCCGTCTTCGGTCAGGCCACCCCGCTGGCGATCGATGAGTGTCACGCCGAGTTCTTTCTCCAGTCGGGCGATGTGCCCGGAGATGTTCGACTGCACGGTGTACAACGCCCGTGCGGCAGACGAGAACGAGCCGTGATCGGCGATCGCAACGAGCGCCGAAAGTTGTCGCAGATCCATCTCCAAAAAAGATAGCGGTCATCTTCAAGTTCTGCTTGCGTGATCACTCGTTCACGTGCATAATTTCACATACATCGAAGCGATCGTTTCCCCCCAAACGGTCGCTCGACAGAACCCACCAGATGTTTCCCCAACATCCGGGTTCCAAGGTTGAGAGGTCCCGCTTCCCCCAAGCGGGACCTTTCCCGTTTTTCACGTGCGCCGACTTTCGTCCCGGATCAGAGCCTTTCCGTGATCGGGAGATGACGTAGCATCGCTGCATGACATCCGGGGCGGCGTTCTTCGATCTCGACCGCACCCTTCTCGCTCGTGCCTCTGGCGAGGTGTTCAGTGAGTCGATGCGCACAACGGGGATGACGAGTCGCGTGATCCCTGGCGAGCGGTTCGTCTACAACGTGTTCAATGCGATCGGGGAGACGTTGCCGGCGATTGCGCTGGCCCGTCAGGCGGTCACGATGGCCAAGGGACGCTCGCAAGCATCGATGCAAGCAGCGGCAGCGCACGCCGCTGAACACCTCGTGGCTCGGGTACAACCGTTCGCCGCCGGCCTCTTCGCCGAGCATCGTGCGGCGGGCCGTCCGATTGTCCTGGCAACCACGACTCCGTATGATCTCGTCAAACCATTCGCCGATCTGCTCGGACTGGATGACGTCGTCGCAACCAGGTACGGAGTCAACGCCGACGGCACGTACGACGGCACACTGTCCGGACCGTTCGTGTGGAGTGCGGGCAAACTGGCCGCGGTTCGCGAGTGGGCCGCCGTGCACGACATCGATCTGGCCGAGAGCTACGCCTACAGCGACAGCGTCTACGACACGCCGCTGCTGGCTGCGGTTGGGAGACCCTTCGTCGTCAATCCCGATCCGCGCATGATGTTGATGGCAGCCGCACGGCGGTGGCCGGTGCTGCGTCTCGACGGGCGGCCGACTGTTCCCGCGTTGTCGGCGGTCGGGCTGGAGCTGCAGAAGCTCGCGCTCGCGTTCACCCGACCATCGATGTTCCCGTACGCACGATTCGAGATCAGCGGCGTCGAGAACATCCCCGCCACCGGCCCGGCCATCCTGTGCGGAAATCATCGCAGCTACTTCGACATCGCGTCGATTGCGATGGCAATCGCCAAGTCTGGTCGGACCGTCCGCTTTCTCGGCAAGAAGGAGGTGTTCGACGCCCCGATCGTCGGACAGATCGCCACCGCGATGGGTGGCATACGTGTCGAACGTGGCACCGGCAGCGACGAGCCGCTGCGAGCCGCTGCCGAAGCACTCGCAGCGGGCGACGTCGTGGCGATCATGCCGCAGGGCACGATTCCCCGAGGCATTGCCTTCTTCGATCCGGTGCTGAAGGGTCGATGGGGCGCAGCCCGTCTGGCGACGATGACCGGCGCGCCGGTCATTCCTGTGGGTCTTTGGGGTACCGAGAAGGTCTGGCCGCGCAACGCTCGCTTGCCGAATCTGCTCGCCTTCACCAATCCGCCGCTTGTCTCTGTTGTGGTCGGACCTGCGGTGGCCCTGAAACACATGAACGACGATGACGACACGAAGAAGTTGATGAAGGCGATCAGCAAGCTGCTGCCTCCGCAGGGTCGTCGGAAATATTCGCCCACCGATGAAGAACTGGCTGCGACACTCCCGGCTGGATACGCCGGAGATCCGCGTGCCGAATACAACCGTCGACCCGGCAAGGACTGACAATGCCGGGCAATCCGCTTGTCATCTCACTCCTGCACGGCCCGAACCTCGATTTGCTGGGTCAGCGCGAGCCACACATCTACGGCACCGCGACCCTCGACGACCACATCGCCACCGCTTCGGCGGCGGCGGCGGCGGCGGGCCTGTCGATCACAGCGTTCCAAACCAACCACGAGGGCGAGCTCGTCGAAGCGATCCATGCAGCTCGCGCCACTTCGGTGGCGATCATCATCAACCCTGGCGCGTTCACCCACTACGCGTGGAGTCTGCACGACGCGCTGGCGGCGTTCACGGGACCGATCATCGAGCTGCACATCTCGAATCCGAACGCTCGAGAGTCATGGCGTCACACGAGTGTGGTGTCGCCGGTGGCGACTGGCACGATCGTCGGACTCGGAGGCCACGGCTATGAGTTGGCGGTCCGGGCAATCGCCAGACGCCTTGCAGATTCCGGTGGCTGAATGATGTCGGCCGCGCTCGAGCCCTTGGATTTCGGCGTGCGGATCACTCGGGTTTGCGACCACCTCGCGTCCGCTGGATACGACAGTCTGTTGTTGACCGGTCGCGAGAACATCCGCTGGCTGACAGGTTTCACAGGGTCGAACGGTTGGGTGCTCGCACGGCGAGATGAACTCGTCCTGATCACCGATGGCAGGTACGGCGATCAGGCTGTGGAGCAGATGGCTGCCGCCGGAGTCGAGTGCCGTGTCGAGATCGGGTCGACGCGCGTGCTGATGGCGAAGCATCTCGCCGACGTCGTCGGAGTTGGTCCGCTTGGCTTCGAAGGGTCGCACATCTCGTTCGCCGACCACGCCGCACTGTCCGCGGCGGTCGATGTCATCTGGATGCCGACCAACGGCGTGATCGAAGCGGCGCGACGAACCAAGGATGTGGGCGAGATCCAGCGCATGGCGCACGCATCGGCGATTGCCGACACAGCACTCGCCGTGACCTTGCCGGTGCTGCTCGGTGAGCCCACCGAGACTCAGTTCCGCGACACGCTCGAGGCAGCGATGCGCCAGCACGGTGCCGACGGGCCGAGCTTCGCCACGATCGTCGCCGCTGGGGCGAATGCTGCCATGCCCCACCATCATCCGGATGGCACCCGCATTGTCGAGGGGATGACGGTCGTCATCGATTTCGGGGCTCTGTACGACGGGTACCACAGCGACATGACCCGTACCTTCACGATGGGGGACCCGTCGCCGATGCAGGCCGATGTCTACGAAGTCGTTCTCGACGCACAACGTCGTGGCGTTGCTCTGATCGCTCCTGGTGTCGGTGGTCGAGCGATCGACAACCTGTGCCGAGAGCGGATCGCGGCCGCGGGCTGGGGCGACTGGTTCACCCACGGAACGGGCCACGGTGTGGGTCTGCAGATCCACGAGTCGCCGTGGCTGACGCAGAGCTATGACGACACTCTTCGAGAGGCGGACGTGGTGACTGTCGAACCGGGGGTCTATCGTAGGGACTTCGGCGGTGTCCGTATCGAGGACATGGTGGTTGTGACCACCGACGGATGTCAGCCACTCACCAAAACGCCCAAGGATTCGCCATGCCTGCCATCACCACCAACGACCTGAAGAACGGGATCACGCTCGAGCTCGACAACGGCTTGTTCCAGGTCGTCGAGTTCCAACATGTCAAGCCCGGCAAGGGTGGTGCGTTCGTGCGAACGAAGCTGCGCAACCTGAAGTCCGGCAACATGCTGGAGCGCACGTTCAATGCAGGGATCCGCGTCGAGCAGGCAATCCTCGACCGGTCCGACATGCAGTTCCTCTACCGCGACGGCGACGACTACGTGTTCATGGACACGGCGACCTACGACCAGATGTCGGTGACTCCCGTTGCGCTCGGCGAAGCAGCCGACTACATGACCGAGTCGATGATGGCTCAGATCGCTGTGTACCAGGGCGAGATCGTTTCGGTCGACATCGCCGCGTCGGTGGAGCTGGAGATCTCGGAGACAGAACCTGGCATCCAGGGTGACCGGTCGACCGGCGGACGCAAGCCTGCCACGCTGCAGACGGGCAAGATCATCCAGGTTCCGCTGTTCATCAACATCGGCGACAAGGTCAAGGTCGACACCCGTACCGGCGAATACATGACGCGGGTCTAGGTCGTGACACGCCGTTCTGCCCGGGATCGCGAGTTCGGCACAGAAGATGATCGCTCCGATGCGCGTGAGCGTGCACTGATTCTGCTTTACGAAGCCGAGTCCAAGTCGATCGCGCCGAGCGATGTCGTCGAGGCTCAGGTGCTCGTTCCGGACGATCTGACCAAGAGCCTGGTCGAGGGCGTGCAGAATCGTGGTCGCGAGATCGACGACCTGATCTCTGCCCATGCCAAAGGCTGGACCCTGCAGCGGATGCCCACGATCGATCGCAACGTGCTACGAATCGGGACGTACGAGCTGCTCGGTCGTCCCGAAGTGCCGATTGCCGTCGTCATCGACGAGGCAGTCGAGTTGGCCAAGCGATTTTCGACCGACGATTCGGGCAAGTTCGTGAACGGTGTGTTGTCCACGATCGCCCCGAAAGTCCGTGCTCCCAAGGTGGCCGCTCCGAAGGTCGTCGCACCCGAATAGGCCGGCTGGACACGGCCCTCTGGCGTGCCCCAAATCGACAGAGCAGGATTGGTAGCGTCGCTGCGATGGGCGAATTCGCCGTGCGGGTCATGAGTGCGACAAGACGATTTGCGCGACGGGCTCTCCTCTCGCGTGTGACCGACCGTTCCTGGCGGGGTCAGGCGATCTCGGTCATCGCCGCGCTCGGATTGATGATCTTCATGGTGCGCGTTCTCGGTGCAGGCTGGCCGAAGCGGTTCGCGATCTTCTTCCCCGATTCGTTTTCGTTCAAGGATGCGGCCAAGTTGACGCCGTTCTCGCCGGCCTTCTATGCAGCCGAGCGGCCGATAGCGTTTCCGATGCTGCTGTTCGTCCTCGGTCGCAGCACGGTTCTGACCGTTGTCGCGCAGACACTTCTGTACGGGCTGGCCTACATCGTCGTGGCGATTGCAGCCTGGCGCATCCTCAGCCAGCGCGCAGCCGCGATCGTGTGCGCGTTCTTGTTGATCACGATTGGTCTCGAACCCCGATTCGCGCTGTGGAACACGCACATCCTCAGCGAGTCGATCGGCATGACGTTGGCAATTCTCAGCGTGGTCGGCTGGTGGAGGTTCTCCGCCCGGCCCACCCAAGCGCGCCTTCACTGGGCCGGCGCGCTGACCACTGCGTGGCTGTGCGCTCGCGACTCCAACGTCCCGCCGTGGGTCGCGGTTGGCGTACCGGCGCTGCTGATCAGCTCGTTCTGGTGGCGCACAGCAGGACCGCGGTTGCGCAGAGCCCTGCGTTACTGGGGTGTCGCTTCCCTGCTCGTCTGCATCGGAATCGGTTTGGCTCAGGCGGCCAACGGCCGGGACCGGTACGCGACCTTGAACAACGTCGGAACGCGGGTGTTGCCGAACCCGGAGATCACTCACTGGTTCGTGGATGAGGGGATGCCCCTCGACGCGGCGTTGCTGAAGCGAACGGGCTCGAACAGCTTCGACAACAACTGGGACATGCTCCGCAGCCCGGACCTGCAGAAGTTCCGTGATTGGGCCGACGGAAGTGGACAGCGCGTGATGCTCGTGTCGTATGTGCGCTTTGCGCCGCACTGGATCAACAGTCTGTACGCGGACCTGCCCGTCCTGCTCCGAAGTGACGAGGCCGGCTACGACGCGTTCGGGGTGGCTGCCCGGCTTGCCGATGCCGCACCGGCTCAGATCAACGGACCGACCACTCGCACCGGCCTGTTGGTCTGGACGGTGATTGCCTCGCTCGGCCTGATCGGTGCGTCGATGCGCAAACGTGGTCTGCAGGCGGCGATCCTCGGCATGCTGCTCGCGTCGTCGTTCGTCGACCTGTACCTGGCGTACATTGGTGACTCGGTCGAGGTGCAGCGACACATGGTCGGTCCACTCTCGCGAATGGCTCTCGTGATGGTGATCTGCTTCGGTGTGGGACTCGATGTGGTCGTGGAGCGCGTTCGCGACCTCTTCGTACCAGCGAACGCCGATGTCGCGCATCCTGGCGACGAGACAGGTCCGGAAGCCGACTCGGGCAGCGAAGCCGACGATGAGGTCGATGCTCCGAGCGATCTGGTCGAGAGCACGTCCGGATGACTGTTCGCGCAGGTGGTCGTCGCATCGTGATGTTGGCGACTGTCTTCCTCGTCGGCGCAATGGTGGTTGCAGCCTTTTTCCACAACGAATTCCGGGCCCAGAACTGGGACCCGATGCAGACCAGGGTCAACGTCGATCGCACGATTCGGTTCGGCGGGACGTTCTACGAGAACGGACTCGTCAACAAAGGAGTGTTCGAGCCCCTCGTGTACCGGATCGCTGCCGCGATGACGTCGTACGAAGGATTCTGGTACGCGATTTCGTTCCTGGTACTCGTGGTGAGTGGTGTCTTGGCGTGGGCGACGAGCACGACGAC
>JAYTOM010000127.1:0-1921 GCA_043747765.1 Actinomycetota bacterium | reverse complement strand
GAGGCAACGATCAGGCCATCCAGCGCGAGACCGTCGAGCTGCGCCTCGTCCAACAGTTCCTCGGTCGGCGCCCAACGGGTTTCAGGCCCGACGGGGATCGGTACCGGCACCACTCCCAAGGCGAGCAACGCATTTCGGTAGCACGGATAACCGGGCTCGAGGATGCCGACCCGCTGACCGGGATCGAAGCACGCCAGGAACGCAAGCGAGAAGCCAGCTGATGCACCGGCGACGATCATCACGCGGTCGAGCTCGATCGCCACGTCGTACCACTCGTGGTAATGCTGGACGATCCGCCGGCGCAGCGAAACGAGTCCGGGTGCGTTGGTGTAGCCGAGCGGTCCGTGCGTCATTGCCTCGACTCCTGCGCGAATCGCCGACTGCGGGGCCGGCGTCAAAGGTTGGCCGACCTCGAGATGCAAGACGCGGTGGCCGTGTGCTTCTCGTTCGCTGGCTCGCCGCGACATCGCCATTGCATGGAAGGGCGGGACGGCTGCGGCGCGCATCGACTCGGCGAGTTGCGTCATCTGGTGTTGCCGAGGATCAGACAGCGGTCGGACAGTTGGCCGAGGGCGTATGTCTCGTAGTCGATTCCGAAGTCGCTGTAGAGATGTCGGCAGCGCTCACTCCACCGCAACGCGTCCGGGGCCGAGATGCGGTGGACGACCTGCATCACCCCACCCTCGTACACGCGGTATTCGGCCCACGTGCCCGGGAAGTCCTTGACACAACCAATCTCGATGCTGAGCGTGCTCGCCACGTTGTGCATCGGCCGGACGCGATGGCGGTGAGTGTGCCCAGCCGTGTAGGCGATGATCGACGGGCGCCGCCCGGCGACCTCGGCGAGCGCATCACTCGCCGTTGGATGAAGGCCGAAGTAGTTGTCGCCGCGACTCTCGCTTGCCTCGCCACCACCGATCCACTGCTGATGATGGCCCATCGCAATCACAGGTCGACCTGCTGCGGCCGCGCTCGCGGCACCGTCGTCCAACCACGTCATCTGCTCGGTCGTCAGCGTGCCGGTGGTCGTGCCGGGGATGACCGTGTCGAGCAGCGCAACGCTCAGGCCCGGCAGGTCGATCCACTGATCGCCGGCGTAACTCGATTGCATCTTGTACGCGTCGTGGTTCCCACGAACGACGAACAGCCGGTCGCCGAACGCGCTTCGGTAGATCGCCTCGAAGGCTGCCCACTCGTCAGGTTGGCCATCCTGGCTGAGGTCGCCCTTGACGATCACGGCGCTCGGCTCTATCGCCGCGATCTCGTCGACCGCCGCACGGTTCATCGTCTGCGGATAGGGGGGCTCGCCGGCCCCGACGCGCTGAATCGGACCGTCCGGATCGTCGTCGATCCGCCCGGCCTCTGTTTCGCCGAAATGGATGTCGTTGACCGTCGCGACCCGGCACAGCAGCCGACCTTCTGGACGCTGCAATGTGGTGATGAAACGCCCGTGCAGTTCGTATTCGGTGTTCGGGATCAGGCCCTCGTAACGGAACACCTGCTCACCGTTGTGAATGACGATCAGGTCGTCGGCAACCGTCGTGACGTCCATGTGCGGCTCCCGGTGTCTGGTGTTCTGGGTGTCTTGTGTTTGGGTGTTCTGGTCGTCGGGTGTCTCAGCGGTACGGACGATCGCGGCGTGATGCCGTTGGCCGGTTCCACCAGCGACCGCTGAATCGCCACGCAGTTTCCCGGGTCGCGTCGTCGGCTGCGCTGGCCACCGGTTCCGGCCAGTTCGCTTCGACGGCGGCGATGATCGCAACTGCTTCGTCGTCGGTCGGCGTCGGCACGATCTTCACAGGGGCATGTTCCCGTGCTTGCGGCGAGGCAGGTCTTCACGCTTGGTGCGCAGCATGCGCAGGCCGGCGACGATCTTCTGCCGCGTCTCGGCGGGGTCGATGACATCGTCGATGTATCCGCG
>JAYTOM010000126.1:0-4911 GCA_043747765.1 Actinomycetota bacterium | reverse complement strand
GGCATCGAAACTGCAGCGGCATTCGCTGCCCTCGTCGCCGCGCTCGACGTGTTGTGGGACGAGAGATCGTCGTCGCGATCGAGCCGGGTCCTCCTGCTCGTCGCCAGCGCGTCGTTGTTGCTGTGCAGACCGTTGAGCGTCTTCATCGGTGCCGTGATCGCCGTGCTGGTGTTGATGACCATCGGAGTGCGTGGCACGCTGAGCCGGATACGAGAGCTTCCTCGCGCGTCTTCCGTTCCGTTGGGAGTCGTCATCGTGGTCGCCGTCGGTGCCAACCTGGCTTGGTCGGTCACGTCCCCGGAGATTTACCTGGGCCGCAATCGCGGCATCATGCACACGGCCGGTCGATACATGCTCGAGACGTTGCCCAACCTGTGGCGGATGGTGATCGGCCTGTTCGAGTGGCTGGACACAGAGCTACCATTGATGGTGCTCGTCGCCGCGTGGGCGGCGATCATCATCCTCCTCGTCGGTGTGTTCCCGAATCGTGACAGTCCTTCGGCGTGGCGGCTCGGTTTCGTGATCGGAGCCACGCTTGCGTTCGGCTTCATCGCCGACTACACGGTCTTCGACCGGGTCGGCGGAAGCGTGCAGGGTCGTCATCTCCTGCCGCTGTTCCAGCTGTGGACGTTGGTCGCCGCACTTCCGAACAGGGGCGAGGCAACCAAGCCCACGACGGACGCAGCGGGCTCGCGACGGCTCCGCATTTGCGTACTGGTGGCCGGGGGAGCGGTGGGGCTGAGCGTGTTGTACATCGCTCGACGCGAGGCTGTCGGCATCCTCGGGCCGCTGAACTTCTTCGGCCGCGCAGCCTGGCATCCGCAGGTCGGCTGGGTCATGCCGTTCGCACTCGCAGTGATCGGCCTGGTCGTCACCTCTGTGGTCCCGACCCTGTTCGGAGATCTCGATCGCGTCGGGGACCCTGATGTGGGAGCAGTTGTAGAACCAGGCGTTGGGGTCGTCAGTCCTTCGGAGTCTTGAGCTTGAGGTACAGGGTGAACAACCCGAGAACCACGACGATGATCAGGACCGTGCGCAACACCCACAGGATCGTGCCGACCAGCCATCCGAACAGAAACCAGACAATGACGGCGATCAGCACATACCCGACCACTGTCGCCAGAAACGACTTGGACTTGCGAACTTCAGCCATATCCGGAGTATGCCAGTCTGTCGCGGCGATCGTCGATCAGCGGGTGTCAACCGGTCTGCACGAACTCGACCCAGTTGCCGTCCGGGTCCGCGACGATCGCGATCGTGATGCCGGGACGAAGGAGGGTGACGGGCACCGGGACCGGATGACCGGCCGCAATGCATTCGGTGACGAGCTCCTCGATGTTCGACACCGAGATCGTGCAGTACCGGTAGCCGGTTGCACCTTGGATGCCGCCCGGTGGTGCGACAGCCGGCGGCGTGTGACCGGGCAGGATCAGCTTGATCGCGCTCGTTCCGCACATCAGCCGGTACATCGTGCCGCCACCGGGCATCGCCAACTCGCCGGCTTGTTCGAACCCGAGGAGGTCGTGGTAAAAAGCGATCGACTTCTCGATGTCGGTGATGACGATGCCGATGTCGATCGAATCCTTGGTCAGTTCGGCGGTCATCTCAGCGGGCCACGATCACCGAGCTGCCGTGGCCGAACAGGCCCTGATTGGCGGTGATGCCGACCTTGGCGCCCTCGACCTGGCGGTCCCCCGCTTGGCCGCGCAGCTGCCAGACGAGTTCGCAGACCTGCGAGATCGCCTGTGCCGGAATGGCTTCACCGAAGCAGGCCAGACCACCACTCGGGTTGACCGGGATCTTGCCGCCGATCGTGGTGGCTCCGGATCGCAGCAGTCCCTCCGCCTCGCCTTCGGCGCACAGACCGATGTGTTCGTACCAGTCGAGTTCGAGCGCCGTGGAGAGGTCGTAGACCTCGGCCAGGCTGAGGTCTTCCGGTCCGATGCCGGCCTGCTCGTATGCGCTCCAGGCAATGGAGTCCTTGTACTTGCGGTCCGGCGCGGGCACGACGGCTGTGGAATCGCTGGCGATGTCCGGCAGTTCGAGGATGCTCTGCGGATACACGGGTGTGACAGTTCCGACTGCCTTGACCCGGCACAGGCCATCAGTATTGCCGAGATGCTTCCGGGCGAAGTCCATGCTGCAGACGATCATCGCTGCGGCGCCATCGCTGGTGGCGCAGATGTCCAGCAGTCGCAACGGGTCGCTGACGACCGGGCTGTTCAGCACGTCGGCAACGGTGCTCTCCTTCTTGAACCGCGCGTTCGGGTTGTTCAGACCATGCTTGCTGTTCTTGACCTTGACGTTCGCGAAGTCCTCGGACGTGGCCCCGTACATGTCCATTCGGCGTCGGGCGAAGAGTGCGAAGTAGACGGGGTTCGTGGCTCCGAGCACGTGGAAGCGTTGCCAGTCCGGATCGGCACGGCGATCGCCGCCACCGACAGGGGCGAAGAATCCTTTGGGCGTCGTGTCGGCGCCGATGACGAGTGCGACATCGCAGAAGCCGGCCAGGATCTGCGCGCGAGCCGAATCGAGGGCCTGCGCGCCGGAGGCACACGCCGCATAGCTGCTGCTGATCCGAACACCGCTCCAACCGAGTTTCTGGGCGAACGTCGCGCCGGCGATGAAGCCGGGATAGCCGTTGCGGATGGTGTCGGCGCCGGCCACGTACTGCACGTCTTTCCATTGGATGCCCGCGTCGGCCAGGGCGGCCCGGGCGGCGACCATTCCGTACTCGGTGAAGTCACGACCCCATTTGCCCCACGGGTGCATGCCGACTCCGAGAATTGCGATGTCCTTACCGTCGGACGTGGTCGAGGTGGTCATCCGTTCACCGGCGCCCAGACATAGACCATGTACTCGTGTTCGGCGTCTCGATGCGACACATCCAGTTCGAGTTGCATCATCATCCCCACCTTCAGATCGGCGGCGAGGACGCCGGTGGCGACCTTGCCGAGAACGACCAGACCCTCGACCTCCAACTCGACCGCGGCCAGCGCGTACGGCTCGAACGGGTCGGTGGGAACGTACGGCGGGGGTGGCGTGTACCGGTTCTCCGTGTAGCTCCAGATCCGGCCCGTGCGCGAAATCGGTGTCGGATCGAGCGTGGTCGACTCGCAGAACGGACTCGGGCAATCGCCGTTGCGTGGAGGAAAGACATACGTCCCGCACGCTGGGCACTTCGAGCCGATCAGGGTCGGCGCATCGACGTCATCGGTGAACCACCCTTCGATGATGGGCACACGGGTCAGCGTCGAGGCTGATGTAGTGGTTTCTGACACGGCGTCAGAATACATGGCCGGCGTCGGCGAACACCGTGCCGTGCCGTGCCAGCGCGAACCTCAGGCCCGTGCCGTTCGACTCGAACAGCGCCATTGATCGCGACTAGAAAGAACGCTCTAGCGAGTAGTAGATGGAGGGTTTGCATGAGCGAACAGACGACAGCCGTGGCGACAGCGAACGTGGTGAGCGGGTTGAGTTCCGGCTTCATGCTCGATGGCGCTACGTACAAGCGCGGCGCCCAACTCGGATTCTCCGGCATCGACTTCTACTTCGCCGGCCGAGGGGGTGTCTTGGGCGACGTCTGCGCAGACGTCGTTGTCAGTGCCTTCGTGTTCTTCTCGCCCACGCAGGTCAAAGCGGCGTGGGCTGGATCGCGCGACGTGATGTCCCGAGCGGCAGCCGCCGAGGCATTCGCCGACTGCATGGGAGTGTGGGCCGAGACTCACCTCGACGACTCGGTCGACTGGTCGAGGTTGTCCGAACTTGCCGGCAAGGTAGCCGATTCGGCCACCGTCGCTGCCGCACCATTGTTCGCAGCGTGGCGAAACCTCGATGAGCCGACAGGTCAGCGTCGGGTCGCTCTGCATCGGATGAACCAATTGCGCGAATTGCGCATGGCCCGCCACGGCGCGGCCATCGTGGCGGTGGGCGTCGATCCCGCCGATGCGGTTCGTCACCGGACACCTCAGATGTTGGGCATCTTCGGGTGGGACAGCGCCGAGGTGTCGCCCGCTGTCGCCGCTGCGTGGACCGAAGCCGAGCGATTGACCAACGTCGCGTCTGCGCGCGACTACGCCGTGCTGACGGCAGCGGAGTCCGCTGATTTCATCGGGCTCTGCTCGGCGGCGCAGGCGGCCGTGAGCTGATGCGACGGCTGATCCTGGATGGACCGGGTGCGCTGCACCGGGAGAACGCGCCGGAACCGGTTGCCGTTGGCCAGGGCGCTTCGACCCGACGCTCGTGACGGCCAACGTGGTGGATTGGTGACTCGGCAATGACCCTCACATCGCGTCAGCGAATCGAACGAGTCGCTGCCGACATTCTCGCCCGAGACGGATACAACGGAATGGGTCTGAAGGCGCTGAGTGAAGCATCGAACCTGCCGTACGGCTCGATCTACCACCATTTTCCCGGCGGGAAGGAGGACATTGCAATCGCCGCGATCGGAACGCGAGGTGTGTGGGTCGCCGGGCTGATCGAGCAGGTCTTCGCCAAGGGCGTCACCCGTCCTGCGATTCGGGCGATGTTCGCGTTCATGGCCGATCGGCTCGAGCGGTCGGAGTGGGTCGACGGCTGCGCGATCGGAACTCCTGCTCTGGATGGCTCTTCGGATTCCGCTCGGATCCGTGCTGCGTGCGACTCTGCCTTCACAGCGATGATCGATGCCGTGGCAGCCGCGCTGGTCCGCAGGGGTACGTCCCGCCCGGGCGCTCGTGATCTGGCGACGACCATCGTGGCAACGTACGAGGGCGCGATGATGCTGGCCCGAGTTCAGCATTCGCGCGCTCCGATGAAGGCGGCCGCCGAGTCGATGATCCGGCTTGTGGAAGCGTCACTCCCGAGACGTCAGCGAACCCCGGATCTGCGTATCTGACGAGGCGTCAGATACTCTCGCGCCGATGGATCTCA
>JAYTOM010000125.1:0-12511 GCA_043747765.1 Actinomycetota bacterium | reverse complement strand
GAACACGCCCGGCTGACGCATCGTGTCGGCGATCGGGGCGAGGGAACTCGTGATCGTCTGCACTTCCTCGGACGGCATTGTTCGGAACGATTCGAGGCCCGTTGCAGTGGCAATGTCCCATGCGTGCACCACGAGATCGAACGAATAGAACTGGTCGACGGTCTGGGCGAACGTGGTCGGCCCGAACATGCTGTTGTAGTTGTGACCTGCCTCGTGCGGGTTGTCCAGTGCCTGTTGGACGCGGTCGCGGATGATGGACCACGCCGACCGTACTTCGAGCCCGTCCGTCGTCGGTGGCGGCGGAAACGGCATCCTGCAGAGAAGGTCCCTTTCGGTGTTCACCACGTGAGCGAACACGTCCCGTGCGCTCCACTCAGCGCACGGCGAGGGAGCATCCCAACAGTCGACGGGAACCGCCTCGACCAGGCCCGTGAATCGACTCGAGAGCGTGCGGTATCGTTCGGCAGCCTCTACGGAAGCACTGTTGTTCATGCAGACATGGTGATGGCGAACGAATCCGACGTCTTGTACGGATCGGACATGTCGGGAAATGTCGGGAAATGTCGGGAAGTAGTCGACGAGGAAGCGGGTCGGAGTCTGGCCCGTGATTGCCCGGCAATCCCCCGCGAGGTGGGCCTGATCGCTGTAGCCGGCGTCGATCGCGAGAAGTGCCAGCCCGCGTCGTCGGCCAGCGGCATCGCGTACCGTCTCGGCAAGTGCCAGGAACCTCTGGAATCGCAGGATCCTGGCGAGAATGCTTGGCCCGTAGCCGAAGCTGAACAGGCATCTTCGGTGCAGCTGGCGGGCCATCAGCCCGAACTGATCGGCGAGATGAGCGGCGTTGGGGACAGCGTCGTTCGGGGCAGCGGCCACGAGTTGGGCCGTGAATGACTCCAACACACGTCGTCGCGCGTCCAAGTTGGTGGAGGCTTCGATCCGGATGCGCAGATTGTCCTCGGCGTCCTCCCCGATGATCCGTCCCAATGGGATCCGGATATCGCGAATCGACGAGGCCGGGATGCTCAGAAGGTGGGGGAGTGCGCCGGGACGAAATCGCACACCGACGGCAGCCGTGCCCTCGGGCAGCTCGAAGTCCCATGCCGTCATTTCAGGACCGCAGACCAGAATCGGCCCGGTGCTCAACCACAACAGCTCGATGCATGCGTCTGGGACCAGAAGGTGTCGCCCCGTCGGAAGAGCGGTCCACGAACAGGCCAGAACTCGGTCGAGCGCATGAGGAGAGTCGACGGGGATGTACCAGGCCACGTCAGAACGGTAACCATCGCGCGTATGCAGTGGCCATCGTGGAGCCGCTCGGGTTCAGTGACTGGCAGTCCCTATCTCCAACTCGCGCTCGGCGGGGCCGCCCGGGTCGCATCCCTTGTTCGCGGCCCTTTCCAGATCGGCCTCGTGCTGTTTGATGTAGTTGTTGAGGTGCAGACGACTGACGATCTTGCCGACGGCGCCGTGTGCGCTCCCGGCGTCTTTGATCGTTCCGGGAAGATCGGTGATGATGCCGATCGATTGGGTTCTGGCCGGCATCACGAAGACCGTCAGGATGCCGAGAACGGTTGCGAGGGTTCCGAACACCACGATCGCCGTCGCAATCGCGCGTCGACCGCCGACGTGGTCTTGGACTCGACGGACAGCCGGAGCAAAGACCACTGCGAAGAAACCAATGACGACGACCCAGGCAATGAGCTGAGTCGTCAACAGGATTGCCTCGATCGCAACGATCGTGGCGAGGACGATCAGTGTCGATGCGACAGTGGTCCGCCACGGCACGGAACTCCAGTTGGAGGCCGCAACGGGAGGTGGTTCCTGGAGCAGTTCACCACCCGGTCGGAGCAGACGGTCGACGTCGAACGATGCGGGTTTCGTGCACCGGGCACTGCCACCCCGCCCGCACGTCCGCGAAACCGGCTGATCGGAAATCGGGCACGACGTTCGAGCCGATCAGCTGACCTGTTCTCTCAGTTCGTTGAGGAGGGCAAGCGATTGCTCGGCTCGCTCCGGGTCGGTGCGGGCGATGCCGAGGACGCAGTGGTTGCGCAAAGCCATCCTGCGCGCGTCTGGTCTGAAAGCGCTGCACGACGAGGACGAGATCTACCGTCAGGAGCTCGCCGAACTACAGGCGGCGAGTTGGGGCGCGGACCGCTCGACTGATACGGCTTCACGATTGCGTTCAACGGGGTCTTCCTCGAAGGTCTCGAGGTGGCGTTCATCGTGGTCACCTTCGGCGCTGCTCAACATCGGATCGGAGTCGCTGCGCTCGGTGCAGCGGCGGCACTCGTGCTCGTCCTCGTCGTCGGTGCAGCCGTACACCGTCCGCTCGGTCGGGTGCCCGAGAACACGCTGAAGTTCGGCGTAGAAGATCGGACTGTTCTGGTACGACTTCATCGTCGGCGACGACTGGACAAATGGCGATCGGCGTCGTGTGCGCGACGGCGCTGACGTGGTTCGTGGTCGGCACAGCGGCGTGGGTGATCACGCCCGTTGCGGTTGCCGGTCTGCTCGCGCTGTCGCTCGGTCGAGCCCAACGTGCAGCTCGGGTCTGCGGATCGTGAACGAGCGGCTGGCTGACGTCAGATCGAACAGAGATCTCCGACGCCCGCCTGAAAAATTCGTCAACTTCGCAACACGACCGTAATATTTGACTACGCTGCCGATCCATCATGCGTCGCCCAAATCTTGTTGCTCGAGCTGTTGGCGTGGCGATGATCGTCGTCGCTGCTGCTTCGACGGGCTTTGCGGTCCGTCCGGTCGCGGCGGACGGCGTGTCCGATCAGCAGCAACAGGTCAAGAACGACCTTGCCTCGATCAAGAGCTTGGAGCAGAAGTCCTCGCAATTGAACGAGGAGTACCTCGGGTTCTCGAACGAAAAGGCACAACTCGACAGTCAGATCGCCGATAGTCAGAAGCAGATCGATGCCCAGGCGGTGCAGCTGTCCTCGCTGCAGACCCAACTCGCGTCGGTCGCGGTCCAGCAGTTCACCGGCGGGGCCAGCGGTGGCTTGGCGATGTTCGGGGACACGTCGAGCGCCACCGACAGCCTGCAGCGCGAGCAACTGGTCCGCACGGCTGTCAACGCTGGCGCCGCGACAACCGACGACTACAACGCACTGCTCGCACAGCAGAATCACGCTCAGGCCGAGCTGCAGGCCAAGCACCAGAAGGCGACCCGATTGGCAACCCAGGCTTCCGACGCACTGGATCGCACCAAGCAGGCCGGCCAGGCGTATCAGGACGAGTTGGCCAAGGACCAGGCCACGCTCGGTGTCCTGTTGGTGCAGGAACAACAACGCGAACAGGCTGCGGCTGATGCAGCCCACGCCGCCGTGGTACAGCAGGCCAAAGCGGCTGAGCAGGCCGCTGCCGACCAGTCAGCGGCGAAAGTGGCCTCCCAGAACCAGGCCGCCCAGAACAGTCCGTCCGGGCAGCAGGCGGCGCCATCAGCGAAGTCTCCAGCGCCTACGCCGGGTTCTCAGACGCCCGTCGTTCCGGCAGTCACGCCGCAGGTTGGCAAGAAGGCCTCCGAAGCCGCCCCTACGCCCACCACGGCGGCGGGAGGTGACTTCGGGGGTGCGTCCGCAGCGAAAGCCGGTGGGAGCGCCGATGCTGGGGGCGGCTCCGTCAGTTCGGCGTTGGTCGCCGGGGGCACGACCGCTCCAGCCCCACCGCCGGTCAGCAGCAGGGCCGAGATCGCCATCGCGGCCGCCCGGAGCCAACTCGGGGTGAGATATCAGTTCGCGATGGCCTCGCCCGGCGTGGCGTTCGATTGTTCCGGTGTCACGTCGTACGCCTGGGCTCAGGCGGGCGTTTCGATACCCCATCAATCCGCGCAGCAGTTCGCCACGACGCCTCACGTCGCGACGGCCGATATCCAGCCCGGTGACCTGTTGTTCTTCTACCATCCGATCAGCCACGTCTCGATCTACATCGGCAACGGGCAGGAGATCCAGGCACCCGCCCCGGGAAAGTTCGTAGAGATCGCCAACGTCGACTGGGCCGGCCTGGTCGGGGCCAGTCGCCCCGGCTGAAGTGGCCGTCAACATTCCTGAGAGCCCGCGTAAAAGGCGGGTCGGTGCCCCTCGCGACAGGTTCTCGGAACATATCGTCGTGACCATGGCTCGCGATGAGTGATGCGGTTTCGCACGACAGGTCCACAGCGTTCATGATCGACCCGTTGTTGGCGCGCCGGGTCGAGGCTGCGCCACCAGACCGTGGCCTCGCGTCGCGGCCGAAGGACCGGCCGCCGCGTCGACGTCGCACCGGAGCAGCCCGTCGCGTCCTTCGGCACCCACTGTTGCGAGCCACCGCCTTGACCGTCGCCGTCTTGTTGCTCGGCGTCGGCTACTCGTACGCAGGTGCGCTCACGGGCCCGGGCAGCGACAGTTTGCAGGCGCGGACCGTGGAGTGGGCACGCGATCACCACCTCGGCACGGTTGTCGACCGCATCGAACGCTTCTGGTACGACCATCACCAAGCGCCGCTCGGCGGTCAACCCGGTCAGTCTGCGCTCCCGTCGTTCTCGGCCGACCCAGTTCACAACGCGACGGTCGCGAGCGCTAGTTCGGGCGCCTCGCCATCGAGCAGCCGCGTGCCTTCCACTACGACCGTATCCGGACCCGTCGGGTCGACCGCATCCGGACCTGTCGGGTCGACCTCGTCAACCGTCGTCATTTCCAGCACCACCCCGTCATCGTCATCGAGCGTGGCCGGCGACATCGCTGTCGAGGCCCCGACCATCGCTCCGGCCGTCGCTCCGACGATCGTCCCGGCTGTCACTCCGGCTGTCACTCCGGATGTCACGACACCTGCTCAGCCCGGGACCACCCCGACGAGTGCGCAGGTCGCCTCTGCGCCGGTGCCTCTGCAAACTCCTGCAGCGACGCCCATCGCGGGCGAGGGCCAATGGACTCCCTTCGGCCCGTTGGTGAACGGTCAGGTGGGTGCGTATGTCACCGATATCCGCCCCGATTCGGTCCATACGTCGTCGCTCGATGCGGTCGTGTGGTTCGATCCGACGATCTTCCACTTCCGCCAATATCCCGGCACGAAGATCCCCGGTGCACCGTGGGATCGGCCCGACCATGTCGAAGCCGATCGTCAATCCCAGCTGTTCGCGGCATTCGCCGGCGGTTTCCGATTGAAGGATTCCGGCGGTGGACTGCTGCTCGGCGGACAAGAACTTCAGCCGATGCGGGTCGGGGGAGCGACGTTCGCGATCGACTCGAACGGAGTTCCGAACATCGGCCTGTGGGGCCGCGACATCCAGCGATCGGCGTCGCTCGATTCTGCCCGTCAGAACCTCGACCTGATCGTCGACGGTGGTGCCGCCGTACCGGGGCTCGCCACCGACTCGAATCGGAGCTGGGGTGTTACTGGGCCCGCGAACAAGAGCGCCGTCTGGCGTTCCGGAGCGGGTATCACCGCCGACGGTCAGATCCTGTGGGTCGGGGGCCCGGGGCTGTCGATCGAGGCGCTTGCCGACACCTTGGTACGGGCGGGCGCAATTCGCGGGATGCAGCTCGAGATCAACCAGGAGTGGGTGCAGTTCAACACCTACTCGACGAATGCAGCCGGTACCACCACGGGAAAGCAGTTGTTGAGCGGTATGCAGCACACCGGGGACAGATGGCTCGCCGAAGACACTCGTGACTTCATCGCAGTGTTCGCCCCGATGCCATGAGCGCTCTTCCTGACACGGCACCGTCGACATCCGGGGAACCCGCGTCGGGCGACATCTATATCCGAGGTCTGCTCGGCAGTCGTCGGAACGGCATCGCGGCGGTCGTCCTCACAGCTCTGATCGGACTCTCGATCTTTGCGATTCGGTCCTCCGGTGTACCTCTCGGAGCGACATCGGGCCTGTCCGTACTCCTCGGCGGGTTGATCCTGTGGGTCGTGCCGATGGCGCTCATCGGCGATCGAGCGATTCGTCGGAACCGCATGGCGCCGGTGGGTGCAGTGACCGTCAGCGTGGTCAGTTCCATCGTCCTCGTCACCCGGCCGGCAGGCAGTTACGCGCAGGTCTGGGTCGTCTTCGTCGCGGCGTTCAGCCTGATTGGCTTCCGGTTGGTGGCGATCGTCCAGCGAGCGGTTGATCGTCGGCGAGCCGGCGTACCCGTGAACGAACGACCCAGCGGACACTGATCCCGACGTCAAGCGGCGGACAAAGGGCGCCAAGCTCTCCCTCGAAGCAGCGGTGAGGATGCACACCAATGACACGGCTGCTCTCTACGGCCTCGAAGATCGGGGCACACTCGAGGTCGGCAAGAAGGGGTGACCTCAACGTGATCGATCTCGACCGGCTCGACTTCCGTATGCCCCGACCTGTCTCGGACCTGCCGGCGGGCGGAACACGTTTGACCCAAGACGCAGTCGGCTACGTGGCCACGGTGGTCAGCGGCGTCGTCACGCGTCGCAACGACGCCGATACCGGCGCCCGACCGGGCCGCCTCGTCCGCAGCGCCCGCCTCCCTACCCCCCCAGTTCTGAGGGCGTTTTCGTCCCCTATAGCGCGCTTTGGACTGCAAACTTCTGCAAGCACCCGCGTCTGGCACCGGCTCGTCGAGGGCCGACGTGGTCGGGTCTCATGGAACTCCAAGCAATCTGACATGAAGTTCCCATCTGTGCGTGAAAGCGTCAGATCGTGGAACCGAATCGCAACGACAAAACCACTCACTCGTCCGTCCGATGAACACACACGTGAGTGATGCGCGAGGGTCTGGGCACGCCGGTGGGCTCGTCTGCGCGGTCGGCGTTGTGGTCGCTGGCTTGGGCGTGTTGTTTCTCGCCGCCGGCAGTGCGCAGGGTGCGAAGGCCAATTGGCCGAACCCACGGTGAGGCATCCCAACGATCGTCGGAACTCACCAGCCGTACGTCGGCCGAACGCCCATTACGCAGATCCGTGATCGTGGTTCTGGGGACGAGCAGTGGGTTCGAAATCGCACTCCAGTGCGCGTCGTGGCCAAATGACCGTCACGCGACAAGGAATCGGCATCCCCGCAGCGAACCTGTTCGCCATCGTCATCGTCACGGCTGGCTCGATCATCGACGCCGTCGACGACCGAGGCCTGACCCCTCTCATCGCCGCAGCACAAGTCGGTCACACAGCAACCGTGACACTGCTACTCGACCACGGCGCCAACATCGAAGCATCCACCACATCCGGATGGACCGCACTGAGCTGGGCGGCGTCAAACGCCCATCTCGACACAGTCCAACAACTCGTCGGTCACGGCGCCGACCCCAACCATCGCGTCGTGGACGGCAGCACAGCACTGCACGCTGCAGCCGCGCTCGACAATCCGGCGATCATCGCCGCGCTCCTCGCTGCGGGCGCTGATCGCACGATCCCCGACGACACCGGAGTTCGCCCGGTCGACATCGCCGTCCGGCTCGGCAACCGCGACGCGTTCGCGATGCTGCGATGACTGTCCTGGCGCGATCCACCCGATCGGCTGGCCCGGCCGTTCTGATGATCGCACTCCTCGTGTCATGCACCAACAGCACCTCTGGTACCGCCACGACCACGACCACGACCACGACGACCACGACCACGACGACCACCACAACCACGACCACGACCTCGTCGTTGTCACCCGGACCGAACAGCACACCGACATCAACCGGACTGAGCGACGACGAAGTCATCGCAGTCGCCAGAGCGGCACTCCACGACAACAACGAACCAGTCCCCCACGACCGCGAACCGGTTGTCAAACGTTCGGCCACCGTGGTTGAGGTGGCCTTTCCGGCCCGCTCAGATCTGCCACCACGCATCGGTGGTGAACCCCACGTCTTTGTCGACCCCAACACCGGCATCATGGTCGGCATCACTCACACCCGCTGAGCTACCGAGGGAGTGTCGGAAAGAGCACCGACGCCACACCCCGACACGGCTCGAATGCGGCAGCAGCTCCGCTCGCATTGCTGGACGACCTGATGCTCGATGAGGTCCGGCTCGTGGTCCACCGGCTGCCCACCGCGCTGTCGGAATCGAAGCGCTACAGGACCTCAGGGAAGCCTGGAGCTCGGAGGTCTGTTCCGACCGCGTCCTCCAGCAGCTTGACAACTTGAGATGACCATGCCGAGCCGCCGTACTGGGCCTTGGAGCGCACGAATGTCTGCTCGACCAATCCTGTGATCTCCAGCGGCACACCGAAGTCGCGACCCATCTGCATTGCGAAGCCGAGGTCCTTCAGTGCCAAATCCATCGTGAAGCCAATGTCATAGCTGCCATTCAGGATCACTTGGCTCTCGGTCTCGTGGACGAAGCTGTTGCCCGAGCTGTTGAGGATTGCTGCGAACGACTTGCCCAAATCGAGACCTCCTCGCTTGGCAAGCATCAGCGCCTCACCAACTGCGACGAGATGGATGAAGGCGAGCATGTTCGTGATCACTTTGATGATGGCTGCGTTGCCGAGCGGACCCATGTAGAGGATCGGATCTCCCAGCGCTTCCAAGAGATGGCGATGCTGTTCGAACACCGACTCGTCACCACCGACCAGCACGGTGATGTTGCCTTCAGCCGCCTTGTGGACGCCGCCGGTCACGGGGCACTCCAACATGTTTACGCCCACTGCCGCGCAACGCGCAGCAAGTCGCAGCGTCTCGGCACGGTCGTTGGTGCTGTTGTCGATCCACGTACCGCCGGCCGCCAGCCCTTCGAGGATCCCGTTCGGACCACACACAACTGCAGCGACAGCGGTCGGCGATGGCAAACAGGTGAACACCACGGTCGACCGTGCGGCGACCTCGGCGGCCGAATCGGCCCACGTGGCACCAGCGGCGCTCAACCCATCGGCGAGATCGCGATTGAGATCGGTCACTGTCACGTTGTGGCCGGAGCGACACAGGCTGGTCGCGAGATGAAATCCGAGATTGCCCAGCCCGACGTATCCGATGTGTTCAGCCATTCCGACAGTCTTCGCGACCGGACCCTCGCTCACGCAATTCCATCGTGACCACCCCACCGGTTCTCCGGGCGCGACGGCACCGGGATGCAGAGACAAGCAAGGTTGACTGCGTTGAATCGCATCATCGAACCTCGACGGCGACGATGTCGCTGGCACGTCTGTTGCGAGGGACGTGGTCGTCGCTCTCGGGACGCGACGGCCGGGGTTACGGTGAAGGAGACGGCGAGGTTGCGGGCTGATGTTGCGCCGGGCGGGGTGGTGCGGTTTGTCTGCTGCCGGCGACGAGGTCGACGGTGAACAACTCGCGGAGTTCGGCTTGGGTGCCGCTGTCGCCGGGGCTGGATTGCTCGAGGAGCATTGTTGCGTTGCGGCCGTGGAGGTCGAGACGTCCGAGGCAGTTTTCGAACACCGGGTAGCGGTCTGTGCGCCATTGGACTGACGCTCGACAAAGTCGGACGGATCGACGGAGCACCCGGCCGAGTGCGATCGCGGCGCGGCTCATCGAGAACCTCATTGCCAATCGTTCGTGAGGGCGCAGCGCGTTGCGGATCGGTGAGTTCACGATCTGGTGAACGCGACTGTCCATTTCGCGCGGATAGACGATCTCGGACATGTACGAAAAATGGATGTCGCCGGACAACACCGAGATGGTCGCTGGCGCGTTCGCACGATCGGCGGCTCCGATGTCGCGGATCAGTTCGACCAGCTGATCGAACGAGGCGCCGAAGGCCGGCCAGTCCTCCAGATCGAGCGCTCTGCGGAGCCATTCACCGAAGCGCCGGCCGACATGGGAGCCGTCGCAGAGTGCAGCGTCCCAGAGCTGGAAGTCGTGGAGGCCGCCCGGGACGAACGCCGGCAGCGATGATCCGATGATGAGGTGATCGACGTCGGCGTGGCAGGTCTCGACCACCCATTGCCATTGAGTCGCGTCGATGATCCGGCGGTGACCCGGCTCGAGCGCTCTGCTGTTGCGGGCGTCGATCACGACGAGTCGGACCCGACCGAGATCTCGGGCGAAACTGAACCGGTACCGGTCGCGACCACCAGTGAATTCTTCGGTGGAGCGCGCCCATTGGAGCAAGATGTCGTGTCCGTCACCGTCTGCCGCGAGGAGTGCGTCGAGGATGCCTTCGTCACGGATGTCGCTTGGGCTCAGGTTGCCGAGATGTTGGTACAGCCAGTACGTCATCAGTCCACCAAAGACGTGGTCGTCCCACCATGGTTCACGATGGATGTCGGCAACCCAGGCGGCCGAAATGTTCTAGTCGTCGATCATCTCGTGGTCGTCGAAGATCATCACGCTGGGCACCACTGACAGGAACCAGCGTTCGGTGTCCGCTGACCACGATTCCTCGTAGAGCCAACAGAACTCTTCGAACCCGCGCACGAGCTCTGGTGGCAAACTGTCGCCTGCGGTGCCGTCGCGCGCGGCTGCGATGCGCGCACGCGTTCGCGGTGACGAATCATCGGCATAGATCTGGTCGCCGAGGAACACGGCCAGGTCCGGCCACTCCGACGGGTCTTCATCGATCATCCGCAACGCGTACGCGTACGCGTACAACGCGTCGACACCACGTCCCACGGGATCGATTGTCATTTCGAGCGTCCACGGTGGCGTGTGCGGCGCAGCCGTTCGGCACGAACCGAACAAGACGCGCGGTGACATCGCATCGGAGTGGGTCCGGATCACGCTCGCTGGATGTGTGACCGACAGCATTGGCCAACATTGCTCACCATCAAGGCACACCTCGTACCGGGTGGTGGTTCCCGGCGAGAGGCCCTCGACGATCACGAGGCCATAGTGATGTCCGTCCACGCAGAACGTGTGCGTCGTGTCACCGAGCACTTCAACCAGGCATGGCCGATCAGTTTCGACCCAGATCGTCGCCGAGGTCTGCGTCACGTGACGCAGCATCGGCCCCAGGATCAGCTCAGCCGACACCCCGAGCCGTCAGTTGGCGATGACGGTCGTCGACCGGGTCCGCAACCGTGGGAGGACCAACGCGGTGAGGACCACAACGACGCCGACGATGCACACCAGCCACGCAAAATTCTTCTGCAGAGCCAGCGCCTTGACGAAGTACTTCGTCTGTACCGCACCAACGAAGGCCCCGATTGCCAAAATGGTTCCGAAGAATATCGCCGCGCCTCTCGATCGGGAGGCACCGGCGATCAGCAAACATGCACCGATCACGGCCTCGACGATCCCGAGGATCGCAGTGTGCGTGAACCCCACGACCTTGACGACGGGAACGTCCAACGGGCCTTTGAAACCTGCACGAGTCATCGCGATCAAGCCAACGACAAGAAAGGCGACGCCTGCGATCGCGGCCACGACGGCGTCAGGCGCAAATGACCGACTCGACTCGATCCGAGTGACGAGTGCGGTGGGTGCTACACCGTCGACGTGGCGGACATTCGTGACACGCGGAGCCACGGCTCCTGTGGTGTAGCCAGATGCCACAGTGGGGCCGGCACCACTGTCCATGTCGGAGTCGGTGATTACGTAAGCGGGTTCGTTTGACATGAGGTTTTTCCCTCCTTGATAGTCGACGGCGACGTGCGTCGGGTCACCATCTCCAGCGCCGACACTGTCCGAAACAAAACCCGAGCATCTGACCACGGGTCGGTTGAGCAACGTCAATTTCGGTCGGTGAACGTCGACGCGTCAGTTGTCCAGGACGATGTCCATCACGTATTACTTCGCTGAGCGAAGTGCACCCTTTACCAATAGTGATGACGACCACCGACAGCGTGCCCGGCGCGTCCAAGCACCAGCAGCACAAGCCCGATGATGGCCAACACAATTCCAACGCTCCACAGAACCGGAATTCCGGCTACTAAACCTATCAACATGAGGACGAGTCCGAGAGTGATCATGGGTCCAATGTTCCCCCTCGGTACCGCTTCGATACATCTCCATCAGCATCATTGATCGCTGTGGAGTTCTGCGTTCTCAGGTCGCGACACGTGCACAAAGCCAGCCGCCAGCAACGCGAGGACGCCCGGCGAACATACGCCTGCGCGATCACCTCCTGAGCGACATCTTTGCCTGTATCTGCCGCCGCATGCTCCACTGAATGCGGCCACGACCGCTGTTACGGCATCCACGTCGCCACCGGGCACTGGCGGCGGGACGGGTGCAACACCGGGTGCGGGCGAGTACATACCGGTGCTGCTGGAGCGGCTGTTGGACACTCGTGACGGCATCGGGTACGCAGGATCGAAACCGGCGCCCCGTCGCGACGGTGCCACTCCAGGTCACGGGCGCGGGATGACCAAGGCGGCGTCGAACGCGCTGGCCGTGGTCTTGAACGTGACCGCACCGGAGCCGGGTTCGACGGATATTTCACGATGCGGCCGTGTGGGCAGCCGCAGCCGGTCGCATCGAACCTGAACCTGACCAAGGGTGGGACGTCGCCGAACCTAGTGGTGGTCAAGCTCGGGGACAACGGGCGGGTCTGCCTGTTCACCCAGTCCGCCGCCGATCTCGTCGCGGACGTCAACGGCTACTTCCCGGCCCGCACATCGTTCCATCCGGTCCAGCCGGAACGGCTGCTCGACACACGAGTGGATCTCGGATCGGC
>JAYTOM010000124.1:0-17075 GCA_043747765.1 Actinomycetota bacterium | reverse complement strand
AGCTCGGGCATCACCATGTTGAACCGAAGGATTGAACGCATCGTGCTTGTCTAGTCGGTCACGCGTGACGAATCATCGCCGAGCTGTTCAGTCGCCGGTTCGATCCTGGGCTGCGCGCGACCGTGTGCGAACATCGACGGGTGACACACGATCTCAAGCTCGGCTGGCATATCGGTTACTGGGGACGGGGGAAGCCGGTCGGCGTTCCGGAGACACTCGCCGAAATCGAACGACTCGGCTTCGACAGTGCGTGGACCGCTGAGTCCTGGGGCTCGGACGCCATCTCTCCGCTTGCCTGGTGGGGTTCGCAGACGACCAAGCTCCGCCTCGGCACGAACCTGATCCAGCTGTCGGGGCGCACCCCGACCGCAACGGCGATGGCCGCCGTGACGATGGATCACCTCTCTGATGGTCGGTTCTGCCTCGGCCTCGGGGTCAGTGGCCCCCAGGTCGTCGAGGGCTGGTACGGCCAGCGATTCACGAAGCCGTTGGCGCGCACTCGTGAATACGTCAGCATCATTCGCAAGGTGTTGGCTCGGCAGGAGCGTCTGACCAACGACGGTCCGGAGTATCCGATCCCGGCCCGTGACGGTCTCGGCCTCGGCAAGGCGTTGAACATCATGACGCATCCGCTTCGCGCTGATTTGCCGATCTTCCTCGGCGCCGAAGGCCCGAAGAACGTCGCACTCGCGGCCGAGATCGCTGACGGTTGGTTCCCGATCTTCTATGCGCCGAAGCACGAGGAGCTCTACGGGCCATCGCTGCGCGAAGGGTTCGCTCGGCCGACAGCACGCCATACGGCCGACGATTTCGAGATCCTCGCGACCGTCACAGTTGCCATCGATGACGACGTCGAAGCCGCATACAACAAGCTCCGCCCGAGTCTCGCGTTGTACGTGGGCGGGATGGGTGCGCAGGAGATGAACTTCCATGCCGATGTCTTCCGCCGGCTGGGCCACGAGGAAGCTGTCGACAAGATCCAAGATCTGTTCCTCAATGGCCATCAGGCGGAGGCAGTTGCTGCCGTTCCTCGAGCGATGATCGACGAGATCTGTCTCGTAGGCCCGAAGGAGAAGATCCGCGACGATCTCGCCGCATGGCGTGAAAGTCGGGTCACGACGATGCTCATCGGCGGACCGCCAGAGACGCTGCGGGCCGTCGCTGAACTCGTTCTCGGCTGAGGCCGTCTTCAGCACTCGAGACCGGCACCTCGACCTCTTCGGGGTACTCGCCGCCGGCCGACTCCCGGAATCGCCACGTGACGAAATCCGGGGCGAACAACTCCTTCGCCCGAACCACTCCTGGAATCGCCACGTGACGAAACTCAGCGGCGAACAATTCGCTCCCCCGAACCACTCCCGGAATCGCCACCTGACGAAAACTCAGGGGGTGGTCGGTCGGAATCTGCCAAACAACCGATGCGGACGCCTCTTCCGCGCTTGGGATTCGTCACGTGGCGATTCCGGGAGTCGGTTCGGAACCAGTGACTGCAGCACCTCGCTGATCCGGGGGGACATGCGCATTCAGCGCACTGTGTCACAGCCCTGGCGTACGACTTCCTCATGACCATCAACGTGCCGCCTTTCGACGCTCCGGCAGCGTCCTCCCAAGCCAACTCCTCCGAAGCCAACTCCTCCGATGCGCTGCCCCGCCGCCAGTGTGGGTGGTGCTGCAACACCTTCGTGGTCGTCCGACGCCCGGGACGCCCTTTGATCTACTGCAACCACAGCTGCCGTCAGCGGGCCTACGAACGTCGCAGCGGCCTGGGCGTCCTGCCACCACCCGACCGAGTCGTGATGCAGCCGGGCGGCCCACTCGGGCATGTGCGATCGGTTGCCCAGATGTACGCATGTGGAAAGATCGCGATCTGCGCCGAGAAGCAGCACGCAATGCGTCCGGCAGGCGTGATCGACGCCACCGGCCGTCGACTGACCCTATGCGGCTTGCTGGGGCGCGCGGCGCCATACGGCTTCGTGGAATCGCTCGATCGTTCGTGCCGGACATGTGCCAAGGTCGCTCGGATCCGGCCGCCAGCGCGAGCCGTTCGCCCGGCCTCCGACCTCGCCGCGCTCCGCAGCCTCTTGGACGTGGCGGCCGTCGAGATGAGCCGCTCGGACCATTCCAAGCATCGCCAGCGCGGACCAGGAGAGATCCTCACCGACCTGCTCATGGCGGCCTGAAGCCGACCGACTCATGGCGGCCTGAAGCCGACCGGCAGCCACCGTGAAACGACCGAGCCCCAATACGCTGGCAGGCATGGCAGACACAAACATCCACGTCGAAGAATTCGACGTCGTGATCATCGGAACCGGCTCCGGTAACAGCATCCTCACGCACGAGTACGACTCGCTCAAGGTTGCGATCATCGAGCGCGACGTGTTCGGCGGAACCTGCCTCAACCGCGGTTGCATTCCGACCAAGATGTTCGTCTACGCCGCCGACGTCGCCCAACAGATCACGCACGCCAGCACGTACGGCATCGACGCTTCGATCGACAAGGTCCGTTGGCCCGACATCGTCGACCGTGTCTTCGGCCGGATCGATCCGATCCCCCCCGACGGCCTGGCCTACCGACAAAGCGCAACGAATACGACGGTGTTGCTCGGCGAAGCAACGTTCGTCGCCCCGAAAGTTCTCGAGGTCGCGATGCACGACGGCACCACGAGACGGGTGACCGGCACGCACATCGTGATCGCCGCCGGTGCTCGCCCGTTCATCCCTGATGTCGTCGGCCTCGACGAAGTCGACTATCACACCAGCGACACGATCATGCGCCTTCGGTTGGTTCCCGAACGACTGATCGTCCTCGGCGGCGGCTACATCGCGACCGAGATGGCCCACGTCTTCGGGTCGTTGGGTTCAGACGTGGTCATGATCAACCGCAGCGCACGTCTGCTCGCTCGCGAAGACGAATCGGTCAGCGAGCGGTTCACCGAGATCTACACGCAGCGCTTCGAGTGCCACATGATCGCCCGCATCGATCACATCGCCTACAACGAGGGCCGATACACAGTGACCATCCACTGCGACGGCGAGATGATGGACATCACCGGCGACGCCCTCCTCGTCGCCGCCGGCCGGATCCCGAACTCCGACACGTTGGACCCCGCCGCCTGCGGCCTGCACGTGGACATGGACGGCTACATCGTCGTCGACGAACAACAGCGGACCAACGTCGCCGGGGTCTGGGCACTCGGCGACATCTCCAACCCCAATCAGCTCAAACACGTCGCCAACGAGGAGGCCCGCATCGTCGCCCACAACGTCGTTCACCCGGACGAGTTGCGGACCACAGATCTGTGGCCGGTTCCCCACGCTGTCTTCGCCGGCCCGCAGGTGGCATCGGTCGGATTCACCGAACAGGAACTGCGCCACACCGGAATACACCACGTGACCGCGATCCAGAACTATGGCGATGTCGCGTATGGATGGGCGATGGAGGACACGGACCACTTCTGCAAACTGATCGCCGATCCGCAGACCCGGCTGCTGCTCGGCGCACACATCATCGGACCACAGTCGAGCATCCTCATCCAGCAGTTGATCCAGGGCATGAAGTTCGGCCAGACAGTCGACGAGATGGCCAGAGGTCAACTGTGGATCCATCCATCGCTGACGGAGGTCGTCGAGAACGCCCTGCTCAAGCTGTGATCAAGCCGTGATCAAGAGCTGATCTCGCGCTGCAGCTCCCGCTTCAACATCTTTCCGCTCGCGTTGCGTGGCAGCGGCTCGTCGCGGAAGATGATCTGTGTCGGAACCTTGAACGACGCGAGTGACGTGCCGACGAAGGCGCGTAACTCTTCCGCCGTCAGCACGAAGCCGTCCTTCAACAACACGGCCGCGGCAACTTCCTCGCCGAGGCGTTCGTGGGGAAGGCCGAAGACAGCGGCCTCGTGAACAGCAGGGTGTTCATAGATCGCTGCCTCGACCTCAGCGCAGTAGACGTTCTCACCCGCGCGCAAGATCATGTCCTTGACGCGATCCTCGACGAAGATGAATCCCTCGTCGTCGAGATGACCGAGGTCACCCGACCGCAGCCACCCGTCGACGAGTGTCTCGGCGGTCGCGTCCGGCCGGTTCCAGTATCCGCGAATCAGATTCGGGCCTTTGAACCAGATCTCTCCACGCGCACCGACCGGCAACGGCTGATCGTCGTCGCCTCGGATCTGCATCGTCATCGTCGGCACGACTCGACCCGATGAGGTCGGCTTGCGCAAGTAGTCGGCGCCACGGTTGCCCGGTCCGTACGCGTTCGTCTCGGTCATGCCGTAGCCGATCGTCGGCTTGCCCTTGGCGAAGCTGCGGGCCACCTTCTCGACCAGCGCCGGCGGCGCCGGAGCGCCCCCACCACCGATGTCACGCAGACTCGACGTATCGAATTCCGAGAAGCGAGGCGACTGGACCAGATCCCAGCTCTGTGTCGGCACCCCGACGAAGTTGGTGATGTGCTCGCGCTCGATGATCTCCAACGCCTTGTCGACATCCCACTTGTACATGATCACCAACTTCACCCCGGCCGTGAAACAGCTCAACATCACCGCGACGCACCCCGTGACGTGGAACAGGGGGACGATCAGGATGAATGCCGGCGGGTTCCCCGACGGCTCGGAGGGTTGGCGGATGCGCTCGATCGCCGAACGGCACGAGAACGACATCAACGCCTGCACCACAGCACCATGGGTCGACACGGCACCCTTCGGCCGACCGGTCGTGCCCGATGTGTACAGGATGGTCGCATCGTCGGACGGACCGACCGAGACGAACGGCAACGGGGTGCCGAGAACGACGACGTCGGCCCACGCATCCACGTCGGCGGGCGGCGTCGCCATCCGAACCGCGATCATCCGTGTGCCGAGCCGCGCACACGACGCAGTCGAGCGGGCCAGCCGCTCCTGGTCAGCGATCAACACGGTGGCCCCACTGTCCTCGAGCGCGAAATCCATCTCGTCCGCGGTCCACCACGAGTTCATCGACACTGAAATCGCGCCGATCGACGTGATCGCAGCGAACGAGATGATCCACTCCGGAAAGTTGCGCATCGCAACCGCGACGCGGTCGCCCTTGCGCACGCCGTAGCGATCGACCAACGCAGCAGCCAACGCCGCAAACTGGTCGCGGACGTCTCCGAACGTGTACGACTCGTCCTCGTAGACGAGGAACGTGGCGTCGGCCGGTGCCATCTGGAACAAGGCTGCGAGGTTCGGGGGAGCCTTGACGAACACCCGCTGCTGGGCGCCGTTGATGATCGCATCAGCGATCTCGAATGGCCCGCCGTCGGCACAGACCTGAGCGGCCGCCTCGTCGTAGCTGATGACGTCGCTGACATCGCTGACGTCGCTGACATCGATGATGTCGATGACATCGAAGCTCGGGACATTGACTCGTGAAACCCCATCGGAAACCATTGAGCACCACTCTGCCATCTCGGCCACGGTGAAATAGCCTCGGCGAGTGACCGACTTCAACCACCTCATGGCGCCCGGCTCGATCGGCGCAATGGCGCTCCGCAACCGGATCGTGCTGCCCGGCATGGACATGAACCATTGCGAGAACGGCGAGATGACGGAGCGCGAGATCGCCCACTACGCGGCACGGGCAGCCGGTGGCACTGGACTCGTGACGACCGGCGCGTCGGCAATCGCCTGGCCGGTCGGGTCCGCATCGTGGCACGAGGCCGGCCTCGGCGACGACCGTTTCCTGCCGGGTCTGACCCGTCTGGCGGATGCGGTGCATCTCGAGGGTGCCAAGCTGTCGGTCCAACTCGTCCACCACGGCAAGGTCGCCGGCGTCGACACAGCCGAGGGTCGGCCTTTGCTCGTCCCTACCATTCCCTCCGGTCCGACGAGCCGGATGGACATGAGTGCCCTGGTCGACAACTCGATGGATGAACTGATCAAGCTCGGCACGGCGACCCGCAACAAGCAGGCCACGTACCGAGCGGCAACGGCCCACGACATCGCCTGGTTGCTCGACGCGTTCGCCGACGCGGCAGGACGCGTCCAGGCCGCAGGAGCCGACGCCGTCGAGATCCACGGCGCCCACGGATACCTGATCAACACCTTCCTGTCACGCGAGTACAACCAGCGCACGGACGGGTACGGGGGCTCGTTGGAGAACCGCTGCCGTCTGCTGGTCGAGGTGATCGGCGCCGTCCGGGCCCGTGTCGGTCGCACCATGGCCATCTCGGTGCGGCTGAACGGTTGCGAGTACGGACTGGACAACGGCATCACGATCGACGAGACCATCGCGACGGCGCGCTTGGCCGAGGCGGCCGGTGCCGACGTGATCAGCATCTCCGCCCAGGCCGGCAACCCGTTCCGCGACTTCACCCTCGGCCCCCTGCCGGCGACGATCGGCCAGTACCGACCAATGGCCGCCGCCGTCAAAGCAGCCATCGGGATCCCCGTGATCGCCGTTGGTCGGCTGCTGCCGGAACTGGCCGAAGAGATGCTCGCCAATGGCGAGTGCGACTTCGTCGCGATGGGCCGCCAACAGCTGGCAGATCCACAGCTGGCCAACAAGATCGCATCCGGCCGTCGGGCATCGGTCAGACCGTGCATCAACTGCTACGTCTGCGTCGAGCAGAACTTCTTCGACGCGTCGGCTGTGTGTGCCGTCAACCCGTCGCTCGGCAACGAACCGGAAGCTGCAGCGGCCACCGAGCGGGCAACGACGTCTCGCCACGTCGTCGTGGTCGGCGCCGGACCAGCCGGGCTGGAAGCCGCACGAATCGCGGCGACCCGCGGCCACCGGATCACCGTGATCGAACGGTCCGATCATCTCGGCGGCTCGACCTGGTTCGCGACCCTCACCGGTTCGGCCAATCAGATGCTCGTCGACTGGCTGACCCATGAGATCGCCGACACGAACCTCGACATCGACGTTCATCTCAGCACCAATGCAACGGTCGAGAGCATTCGCAACATGCATCCCGACGTCGTCCTGCTCGCGACCGGCGCCGAGCAGCGCCTCCCTCAATCACTGCCCGAATCGTTGACCCGGTCGCTGGCGGAGGCAACGCCAGGCCCGATCGACGTCACCATCATCGGCGGCAACCTGATCGGGATGTCGATCGCTCAATACCTGGCCGAGCGCGGCGACACGGTCACCGTGCTCGAGCCGGGCAAGCACCTCGGCCTGGCGATGGCGATGCCGCGCCGGTGGACAGCGGTCGTCGAAGCGGAGCGCTCCGGCGTCACGCTCGTCCGCAACGCGAATCCGGACGACGCACACGGGACGATCATCGAAACGCGAGTCACTGCGAATTCCGAACCGAACCAGCTGTACGACGAACTCGTCGCCAGCGGCATCGAGTGCCATGTGATCGGCGACGCCGCCGGGGTCGGCTACATCCAGGGCGCGATGCACGGCGCACACGCGGTGGCGACCACACTGTGAAACCGTGAGTTCCGATTCCCCGAACGTCCGATCAGCACAACAATCAATCGTCACTCTCGACCTGGAAGGTGTGCTGGTACCCGAGATCTGGATCGCCGTCGCCGAACGGACGGGCGTCGACGCGCTGCGTCGGACGACACGCGACGAGCCCGACTACGACGTCTTGATGCGCGGTCGATTGCAGCTGTTGGAACAGCACGGGCTGACGATGTCGATGATCGCCGATGTCATCGGCGGCCTCACGCCGCTCGACGGCGCACGCGAGTTCCTCGATCAACTCCGCGCGCGGACCCAGGTCCTGCTCCTGTCCGACACGTTCGAGCAGTTCGGTCAGCCGTTGATGCGGCAACTCGGTTTCCCGACCCTGATCTGCCATCGCCTGGTCGTCGCCGACGACCGAATCGTCGACTACAGATTGCGGATGCCGGACCAGAAGCGGTGCGCCGTGCAAGCCTTGCATGGTCTCAACTACCGGGTCATCGCCGCCGGCGACTCGTACAACGACACGGCGATGCTGGCCGAGGCCGATGCCGGTTTCCTGTTCCATGCTCCACAGAGCATCATCGAGCAGTTCCCGCAGTTCCCGGCCGTTCACGAGTATGACGACCTGCTCGTGCACATCACCGAGCAACTGACCTGATGCAGGCCAGATTCAGGTCCGACCCTTGCAGTCGTAGAGCTGGAACGCGGCAGCCAGAGGCCCACCGGGGAACGCCTGCGTGCCCGGCCGGGCTGTGTCTTCGACGACATCTCGACCCCAACCGCTGACCGGCACCACAGCACACTCCTTGATCACCCACGCGACCGGAACGTCCGAGCGGAGCAGACTCGGGATCAGCCCGCCTGCGGTGGCGGACAGGAAGAAGTAGCGGACCTCGCCGTCACGTACCTTCTGCCGCAATTGTTCCGATGTGGCGATCGGATCCGACCCGATGAAGCCCCCGACTGCCATCACCGGTTCTCCCGAAGGAATGATGATCTCTTCGGCAGGCGCTGCGCTCTGAACGGCCACCGCCCACCTGGTGCCGTGGCGATGACCGCGAAGGTAGGCGACGAGCGACGGGACGGAGATCGAAGGGAATTGGAAACCCCCGTTCGGCGTGATCTCGTTACCGGTCCGGGCAACGATTCCTGCGGCCAGTGGATGAGCAAAGGGCACGGCTCCGGAAACACCGGCCTGCAGACTGCCCTGCGTCCACATTGCCGGCGCCAACATCATCGCCACGGCGCTCGTCGCGGCCAGCGTGACGGAGCGCCGTCGACCGAGATCCATCCGTCGGCGACGAACAAGAACGAGCGCGACGAACGCCAGGACCGTGCAGCCGGCGACGAACACGGCGGCCACAACGATGAACCACGTGCGCCAATCGAATCGCCGCCAGATCGTCCATTCGTTCCACGCCGTGAGACCGAGCGCGGCGACGCCTGCGAGTGCCCACAGTCGCCCGGCGACGAGATCGAAGCGGAACGTCGCAGCGCCGATGCCGACCAGCCCGGCCAGCGGCGGACCGATGCCGGACATGTAGTACGGGTGCAGCACCCCTTTGGTGAACGAGAAGACGATCGCCCCGGCGCCGAACCAGCAGCCGAGCACCAACAGCGCTCCGAGTCGTGGCGACGGCCGTAGTCGTGTTGCCCACACCGATGCAATCGCGCCGATCACGGCAAACGGAACCAACCAGCCGATCTGACCGCCGAGTTGCAGATCGATCAGCCGGGCGACGCCTGGTTCGCCGCTGGTGAAGCCGAGCCCGCCGATCGTGTTGGACTGCCGGGTCGCGTTGTTCTTGACCGCAGGAAGTCCGATCTCGAGCACCGCTGGACTCAACCCGTCGAGATGCGTCGGGACGTCGCCACCCGGACGAGGCGACACCGACGTCGCCGGAGCCGCCGATACAGCCGAAGCAACCGACGCAACCGGTCCGGCCGGAAAGCCCGTCCCCGCACCACCGACCTGGTCGACGCCGTTGCGTTCGAACGCCAATTCAAAGACGGAGTTGGTCTGCGTCGATCCGACGTACGGCCGAGCGCCGGCAGCGGTGGATTGAACGGCGACGAACCACCACAACCCGGCGCTGACGAGCACGAGGGTTGCGATCGCAACCTGACGGATGCGCACCTTCCACCGCAACGGCGCGCACCACACGTACCCGATCAACAATCCGGGCATCACCGGGGCTGCCGCCAGCATCTTCGTCGTCATCGCAGATCCGGCGAGAAGACAGGCTGCGATCAGCCATCGCAGCCGGCCGATGCGAACCGCCTCGATCGCGCCAACAGCTGCCACCGTCATCAGCAGCACGAGCATCGAATCGGTGTTGTTCGAGTTGTTGACCACGACGTTGATCGGCATGACCGCCAAGACCGCAGCCCCGATGATCGCAGCCGTCGCGCCCCATGTCCGTCGAAGCCCCCACCACAGCAGCCACACCGCAGCGGCGCCGGCGAGGACTTCGGGAAGGAGCAGCGAATACCGCGAATAGCCGAAGATCTTCGACGACACGACCTGCACCCACAGTGCGAATGGCGGCTTGTCGACAGAGACGTAGCCGCCTGCGTCGAAGCTGGCGTAGAAGAAGTTGTGCCAGCTCGAACCCATGCTGCGCACAGCCGCCGAGTAGTACGCGTTCCCCCAACCGACCGACGACGACCCCCACCCGTTGAGCACCGCTGCAACGGCCACGATCGCGATGATCGCAAAGCGCTCGTGTCGGCTGCGATTGCGAACCGGGCCCGGTTCTACAGTGGCCGGATGAACCTGCTCGAGGCCGAGATCGATCCGACCGATGCCGGGTTCGACCCAGTCCGCCTGCAGAGAATCGACAATCACTTCGAGAAGTACATCACCGATGGACGTCTCATCGGGTGGCAGATGGCGTTGACCCGCGGCGGCAGGCTCGTCCATTCGTCCGGACGAGGCATGCGCGACCGAGAGGCCGGCGCCGAATTGACGCCGGACACGATCTGGCGGATCTACTCGATGACGAAACCGATCACATCCGTCGCGGCGATGATGCTGTGGGAGCAAGGCCTGTTCGAACTCAAAGATCCGGTCAGTCGATTCCTGCCGGAGTTCGCTGATCAGAAGGTCTGGCGTGGTGGCACGTCGTTGCGACCGCAGCTCGAGGCGGTCCGTGATCCAATGGCGATCTGGCATCTGATGACGCACACCGCCGGCCTGACCTACGGCTTCATGTACGCGCATCCGGTCGACGAGATGTACCGCAAGGCCGGCTTCGACAGCGGGGTGGCGAACACCGCTGATCTGGCGACGGTGTGCCAGCGGCTGGCCGCGCTGCCACTCGTGTTCCAGCCGGGCACCGAATGGAACTACTCGATGGCGATCGATGTGCTCGGGCGGATCGTCGAGGTGATCAGCGGCCAGACACTGGACGAGTTCTTCCGGAAGCGGATCTTCGAACCCCTTGGCATGGTCGACACCGGCTTCTCGGTTCCACAGGCCGACCACGCCCGGCTCGCAGCATTGTACGGAGCGCATCCGGCTACCGGTCTGGCCGCTCCCCTTGCCACGGTCGGCAAGGAGATCATGAAGCCGCCATCGGCATTCCTCGGCGGTGGTGGACTCGCGTCGACGATGGCCGATTACCTCCGCTTCGCAGGAATGCTGCGGGGCGAAGGTCAGCTGGACGGAATACGCATTCTGGCCCCTCGCACCGTGCGCTACATGGCCACCAACCACCTTCCTGGTGGAACCGACCTGACCGCGTTCGGTCGGCCACTGTTCAGCGAAACCACGTTCGACGGCGTCGGATTCGGGCTGCTCGGTTCGGTCACGGTCGATCCGGTCAAGGCCAAGGTCCCCGGTTCGGTCGGCGAGTTCGGCTGGGGTGGTGCAGCCAGCACCTTCTTTTGGGTCGATCCGGTGGAGGACATCACCGGCGTGTTCATGACGCAGCTCGTGCCGTCGAGCACCCATCCGATCCGCAGTCAGTTGCGGCAGCTGGTCCATCAGGCAATGGTGTTGTGATGGCCGGCTGCATGGTGCAGAACACCGCCGGTCACGGCCGGATCGGCGAACGATCGGCAACGCTGGCCATTGGTCCGAACGGTCATTTCGGATGAAGGCAGCCGTGTACTCCGAGAACGGTGGCCCAGAGGTCTTGCGTTACGAGGACGTCGCCGATCCCGTGCTGCATCCCCGGGGCGTGATCATCGAGATCGGCGCGATCGGCATCCAGGGCGGCGATGTCCTCAACCGCCAGGGTGGGCCGCTGATCACCAACCCGCACATCGTCGGGTATCAGGCAGCGGGCACGATCCTGGCCAAGGGCGACTCGGTATCGTCGCTGCAACTCGGTCAGCGCGTGGTTGCGACGATGCCGTTCGGCAGCCACGCCGAACTCGTCGGCCTCGCGGCCAACGCGGTGTGGCCGATCCCTGACACGTTGTCGATCGAAGAGGCTGCAGGCGTCCCGATCGAGTTCGGAACGGCGTCGGATTGTCTGTTCGAATTCGGTCGTCTTCAACCGAACGAGACCGTGTTGATCCAGGCAGGCGCCGGCGGAGTCGGGTTGGCAGCAATCCAACTCGCCAAGGAGGCGGGAGCGTCGCTGGTGCTGGCGACCGCCTCCAGTGACGAACGGCTCGAGCGACTTCGCGACTTCGGACTCGATCACGGCATCAACTACGCCGGTCGCTCACCCGCTGAGATCGCCGAGGAGGTCCGTCGACTGACCGAGGGTCGCGGGGTGGACCTCGTCATCGATCCCGTCGGCGGAGCGACGTTGGAATCGAGCATTGCGGCGCTCGCCTACCGAGGACGGATCAGCTGGGTCGGTCAGGCCGGCCGCGAGACGAACCCGCCCTCGATTTCGGCGCTGATGGGCAAGAACGCGTCGATCACCGGTGTGTTCCTCGGGGCTGAACTCGCACTGAACCCCCAGCGAACCCGACCCCTCATCGCCGAGCTGCTGGAACGCGTCGCATCGGGCGAACTGCGCGTCGCGACTGACAAGATCTTTCCGCTCGCTGAGGCTGCCGCAGCGCATCGGTACATCGAGAGCCGGCACGCGTTCGGTCGGGTGCTGCTCCGCCCCTGATCAGTGCGCAGAGGCCGGGCGGCCGTGCGTGTCCGGAGGAATGTTGGGCACGAGGGTCGACAGCACGGCTCCGATGATCACGATCGCGCACGCGAGAAGTACCGCTGCACGCGTCCCGCCGACGATGCCAGAGGACACGATCTTGCCGATCCGCGGGTCGGAGGCCCCGCCAGGCGCGGAGCGACCGAAGCTCGTCGCGCTGGAGACGATCTGGTTCTTGATCGCCTGGGTCAGATTCGGGATCACCCTGAGTCCGTCGCGGATCTCGGAGGCCGATTGCGACGAGAAGATCGCACCGATCAAGGCAATCCCGAGTGCCGTGCCGACCTGGCGGACCATGCCCGATGCGCCGCTCGCCGACCCGGCCTTTTCCGGCGGAATGTCACTGAGTACCACGTTGGTCAGCTGACTGGTTGCAAATCCGATGCCGATGCCGTGCGCGATCAGGCCCGGCAGCAACTGCAACAGCGTGGTGTGATCGGAAAACGCGACGGCGTACAGGCCGATACCGAGCGCCTCCATTCCGAGGCCTGCGGTGATCACGTACTTCGGTCCGTACTTCTTGCTGAGAACACCACCGAACCTGGCGCCACCGAACACGGCGACACCGGCGGGCAGCAACCATGTACCGGTCTTGATCGCGGTGAAGTGGAGGCCAGCCTGCAGGAAGATCGGGATCACGAAAAATGCGCCGAACTCGCCCATCGCCAGCACGCCGGTGTTGATCAGGCCATAGCGGAAGCCCTTGTGGACGAGGTCGCGGAAATCGAAGACCACCGCCCGTTCGGCAGCCGCTCGCCGCCGCTCGAGCGCGACGAAGACGACGAGCATGACCGCCGCGAGGAGCAGTGAGAACGGCACCGGCGACAGGCCGAGGATGGAGGCATTCGAGATGGGAGACCACCATCCGTACCGACTGGCCTCGATGATGCCGAACACCAGACCGAGCAGGCCGAGCGTGACGACGACGACGCCGGCTGGATCGATGCCCTTGGCCCGCTCGTCCTTGGAATCGCGCACGTAGATCAGTCCGGCGATGATCGCCAACGGAGCAATGACGACATTGATCCGGAACGCCCATCGCCACGACGCGTTGGTCGTCAAGATGCCGCCGAGCCACGGCCCGAGCGCGCCCGCCCCACCTGCGACCGCGCCCCACACCGCGAACGCGCTGCCCCGTTCGCGACCCTGGAAGGTGGCCGAGATGATCGACAACGTGGCCGGCAACATCGCTGCAGCGCCGATGCCTTCGAGCAGAGATTCTCCGATGAAGAGCTGGACGACCGAATGCGAGAGGGAGGCAATCAGCGAACCAACGGCGAACATGGCCGCTCCAGCGAAGAACATTCGCCGCCGGCCGATGATGTCACCGAGCCGGCCGAAGCTGATCAGCAGCGAGGCGAACACGAGTGAGTACCCCGAGATGACCCACTGCAACGAGGAGACGTTGCTGTGGAATTCGCGCACGATCGTCGGCACGGCGACGTTGAGGATCGTGTTGTCCAACACGATGATGAACAGTGCGCTCGACAGCACGACAAGCGCGATCCACCGTTTCGGGTCGGATTGCAGCGACCCGGACGCAGCGGACGTTCCGGTCGGGGATGCCAGTGTCATGGGCCTGACTGTACTCAAACTCGACTATCCTCAAACCCTGTGAGCTCGATTCGTCTTCTCGTTCTCGGGGTCGTTCGCTTCGCGCAGCCAGTGCATGGGTACGACGTCCGTCGCGAATTGCAGGGCTGGCACCTCGACGGTTGGGTGAATGTCCAACCCGGCTCGATCTACTCCGCACTGAAAACGCTGGAACGTGACGGGTTCATCGCCACGGCGTCGACCGACCACGCAGTGGTGCCGAACCGTCCCGAGCGAACCGAGTACGTGATGACAATCGAGGGTGAGAAGCAGTTCACCAAACTGTTGCGAACTTCGTGGTGGCAGGTCGAACGCGGCGCAGAGCCGTTCTTCCCGGCGATGTGCTTCCTGACCGCGATGACGCGTGACGAGTTGTTGGCCTCGTTGCAGGCCCGACTCAGCCAGCAAGAGGCGCAGGTCGCCGAACTGCGCTTCATCCGCGCATCGATCCGCGACGGCGACACCGGGGCCGAGGGCGGTATCCCGGATCACGTCCGCGAGAACATCGATTTCGCCACACTTCGCCTCAAGGCAGACATGGACTGGGGCAAGCAGTTCGTCAAGAGGCTGCGCGACGGCGAATACGTCTTAGCCGGCGAATGAGAACAAATCCGCTGATATCGAATCAAGTTTGACTACTTTGCAAGCGACGGAGCGGTCGTGCACGACTGGCCGGCGATGCTGCGGTTCCGCCGAGACAGCGCTCGGGAAGTCGCCTCAGAAATCGTTTGACCCCTGCGTCGGCGGGGTACTCTGCCCCGGTGAGCGACCATCTTTCAGACGTCCAGACCCTTCGTGACAAAGCTCGTCAGCACATGGACCGTGGTCCGCTGACCGATGACTACAACGCCGACACCGACCGCGTGATCGACGTGCTCAACGAGGCGCTGGCCACAGAACTCGTCTGCGTCCTGCGCTACAAGCGCCACTACTACATGGCCGAGGGGATCCAGTCCGCTTCGGTGGCCGCCGAATTCCTGAAGCATGCAACCGAAGAACAGGGCCACGCCGATCTGATCGCGGCGCGGATCGTGCAGTTGCAGGGCGAGCCCGATTTCGATCCGGACACGCTCACCAAGCGCAGCCACGCCGAGTACAAGCCGGGCACCGATCTGATCGACATGATCAAAGAGGACCTCGTCGCTGAGCGGATCGCGATTGCGTCGTACAGCGAGATCGTGCGTTGGCTGGCCGACAAGGACATCACCACGCGCCGTCTGATGGAGGACATCCTCGCCGTCGAGGAAGAGCACGCCGATGACCTGCTCAACTTCCTCAAGAACTTCGGCGTCGCTCTCTGATCTCGGCGACACCAGCGCGCTCAGCGCATCCGCAGCGCTTCTTTCCAACGAAGACGTGAACCTCTGTGCAGCAATGTCCGGCCGTAGACCGCTCCGGCCAGCTGCAACATCGCGAACGTTGCCGCCAGCAGCAACACCGCCGACGTGACGATCTCGGCGACTGATGCGGCGCCGATCGAGATCCGCAGCGGCATCAGCAGCGGGGCGAACGGTGGCAACACGGACACGATCCGGGCGGTGGTCGAATACGGACTGTTGCCGAGGATGAACACGGTCAGATACGCCGCCGTGAAGACCATCGAAATCGGCGCCGCTGCCCCTTGAGCATCCTCTTGACGGGACACGAACGAGCCGGCCAACGCGAACAGCGTGCTGTAGAGGACGAAGCCCCCGACGAACCACAGCACCGTCGTCGGCAGCCCGATCCACAACGCGCCGGGCACGCTCGTTCCGGAGATTCGTAGCGCAATGACGCCGGTGAGGACCGTCGCGCTGAACTGCAACATCGCCACGACCCCGATACCGAATACCTTGCCGGCCAACAGTTGATAGGCGCGAACGTGAGCCAGCAGGACCTCGACGACCCCCGTAGTCTTTTCTTCCACAACGCCGGTCAGGACCAATCCGCCGAACGCATTGATCGAGATGAACAGCAGCACCGCTGTGGCCGAACCAACCAACCTGGACACGTTGTCGTTGTGGGACGAGTCGGGGTGCAGCAACCAAAGGTGCAGCGGGGCCGGCGAGAGCACCTTGGCAATCTGGGCGTCGTCCAATCGGGCGATACGTGCAGCAGACAGCGAAGCCGACGATTGCCACCCGGCAGCCAGGATCGCGGCGAGCTGTTCCGTTGGCTTCGATTTGGCGACCACTGTGGCCGCACCGATATCGATGTACGCGTCGAGATGACCCGATTCGAGAGCCTGCTCGGCGGCGACAGCGGTGCTCTCGGCGGTGATCCGGACTTCGACATTCGACAACTGCGCGGCGTTGCGCACCGCAGCGGTGAAACCCTCGGGCGTCGGACCGACGACTGCGACGTCATAGCGGGTCGGCGAATTGTTGCCACTGATCGTGCGGCTCAGCACGCCTGCGCCGAGGACCCCGAGACACAGCAGGATCGTGGTGATCTTGAACCCGCGCGAGCGAACGCGTTGGCGGATCTCACGGCTCATCACAAGCCGAATCATTGCGAACGACTTCACGGTGCTCGGCCGATCGCAGCCAGGAACACCTCGGACAGATCGGGTGCGGAGAAGGAGTATTCGATGACCCGACCAGCGTGCTGTGCATCGGCCAGCAGCGTTCCAGGATCGGTGGTGGCATCGATGCGCAGTCGCATCGATTGGGCGGTCCTGTTCACGATCGTCGCACTGTCGAGGGCTGGCTCCCAGCTGACGTCCTCGGCGAAACCAACCGTGGCGTAGCGGAACTCAGCCCGCTCACGAATCTCTCGAACGTCACCCTCCATCACGACTCGCCCCCCGTCGACGATCACGACGTCGCGGCTGATGTCGCTGACGAGGTCGAGTTGATGACTGCTGAACAGCACCGAGGTGCCCGCAGTCAGTTGGTCGAGGAGGATTGTCTTCATGTTCTCGACGGCGACCGGGTCGAGGCCGGAGAACGGCTCGTCGAGGATCAGCAGCTCGGGTTCGTGCACCAGTGCAATGGCCAGTTG
>JAYTOM010000123.1:0-2941 GCA_043747765.1 Actinomycetota bacterium | reverse complement strand
ATCTGCGACGATGGGAGACAGCGATGAAGGCGAACCCGATGGCAACAGCCGATCCGAGTACGCCTGATAATCGCCACACACCCTGGCGTTGCATGAACGTCACGAGTTCGCTCTGCCAGCTGTCGATCTTGCCGGTGACCGGGTTGGCTCCGGACCCGGTGATCGCGGCGTACCAGTACCAGGTGAGGTAGATCCCGGTGAGGATGATGAACACGCCGGCGGCCCGGTCGATGTGGCGTAGGCCGTTGCGCAGCAGGCGCAGCAACCCGCCACTGGCGACGGCGAGCGTCATTGTCAACGCGGACACGACCAGCGCCATGCCGGCACCGTAGAGAGCGACGCTCGCGACGCCGCTGACGAAGCCGGTTGCCGCGAAGGAACCGAACACCGCGGAGACGAGGAACCCGATCGTGCAACCGATCGAGGCAACTGCGTATGCAGCACCGAACGCGAACATGCCGACGAAGGTTCGCTTGCGTTCGCGGCCTGCACCGGCCGCGGCGGTGGTCAAGGGTGGTTTCCAGCCGCGCAGCATCATCACGCCGAGCACGATCAAGCCGACACCGACGACGAGCGAGACGTACTTCGCGTTGTCCTGTACCTGGCGTGTGACGAGACGCGAGACGGTTCCCACGGCGAGGAACACAACGATGAAGCCAGCGGACGTTGCGAGGCTGACGACGAGCGCTCGTTGCACGCTGGCCCGCTGGCGATCGGCGCCGGTTCGTTGGCTCTCGAGGCCAAGGAAATACATGAGGTAGGCGGGCAGCATGACGAACCCACACGGGTTGACAGCCGCGAACATGCCGAGCAGAAAGCTGTAGGCAAAGTTGCCGTCGAGCGCGATCACGCGGACCCGATCACTCAGCCGGCGGCGGCCTGCGCGAGCACGGTCTGCATCATTGCTTCGTCGGTAGCGCCGAGCAGAACGCGGGCGTCCCCGTTCGGCTTGACCACCACCAGGGCCGGTTGAGCCGGTACACCGAAGTGAGCGAACACGGTTCCCGGATCGTCGCTGATCTGGGGGAACGACAGCGAGTACTTGTCGATGAATCCCTTGAACGACGCCTCGTCGCCGGTCCACGCGACGCCGACGAAGGGGATCCGGCCGGCCCATTGCTGTGCTACTGCTTCGACCGAAGCAGCTTCTGCGTTACAGATCGGTCACGTCGGTGCCCAGAACCAGAACGCGGTCGAGCGTCCGGCATAGTCAGCGCCGTTGAATGTGCCGCCCCCGACGAGCGGAGCGCTGAACTTCAACAGCTTGGGGGTCTCGGTGGCGCCGGTCGTCGCACTGGCGACGGCGGTTGTCTGTTGCGCAGTCGACGCTGTGCTCCCACAGGCGGCCAACGAGACCAGCAAGACGACCGCGGTCAGCGCCCGACGGGTGGCCCCGGACACGGCACGCGCTCGGCCCGGAAGCGTGCGTCCAGAATTGGTCACGGTTCCATTGTCGCCGATCAGCACGAGAAACCGATCGGGAGTCGACGTGTTTCGTGAAAGTTTCGCTTCGCCACTTCGGCACTCCTTGTTGTCACCTGCTCACTCCGTAGGAAGTGGATCACGTCGTCAATCGCGATCGTGCGTCGGTTGGGCTGTGGTGGGAGTGCGAGGAGATGGTTCGGCCGTTGCGGTCAGCGACGACGTCGGCGCCCACGGCCCGGTGGAACTCGCGGATGCGCGGGTCGTGCGGGTGCCTTTCGAGGTTGGCGCGATCACCACGGCAGTCCGACGTGTCGATGATGTGGTGGCGGTGTAGGAGCAAGACGCTCACCCGTGCTCTCTGCCCGACACTGACCGGTACCCCGAAGTCGATGATGACCTCCGTCGCCGACACGATTGCTGGCAACAAATTCTGGTTCGCGACCGGCCCTGCAGCTGTCAGGCTGCTGATCCACATGGTCACCGGCGCGATGTACGGCATCGCCTTCGCGTTGATCGCTCCCCGGATTTCACGGTCGTTCCTCGTGCCGGCCGGGGCAGCGTTCGGACTCGTGCTCGGCGCTCTCGCAGTCCGCAGCGTTCCGGCCGCAGCATCGACCGGCGACGATGGCAAGGTTCGTTCTGTGATGCTGTCCTGATGTGTCACAACCCGACGAACTCGGAGCGCAACGCGGCTCGTCCGCCTGGTCGGCGTGTACGACGCGGATAGCACCGTGCGAGGCGAACTCGCCTTGATCTGCGCCCGCCCCGGACGCTCATATTGCGCGCCGTGCGAAATCACCCACGGACTCATCGAAGAACGGGCCGGATGGAGGAACTGTCGAGCGGATCTGCCGATCCCGTTGGACACCTACGACCGTGACGACCGAACCGACGCCTATCGGGCTGTGCTTGCCGGCGCGTATCCGGCCGTTGTCGTTGAAACCACAGCCGGTAATGTCATCCGCCCCGACCTGCGACAACTCGCCGCACGCGCCGGCTCGACCACCTCAACGGCGCCGCACCGACCACGTCAGCTCGACGCCACTCCGCACAGTGTTCCAAGGTGTTGTGCGGCGCTGCCGAGAGGAACCGCGTCGTTTCCGATCACACCCGCGTTCGCGGACGCGGCGACGTCGCCGTAGACCTGCAGCTCGACGTCGATATCGGCGAGTACTCCAGCCGGCGCGGCCGGTCGCATGGTGGTGAGCCGGTTGACGATCTCGGTTGCCCAGGCAACGACATTTCCTGGCGGGTTGGCTCGGATCCATGTCACGAGGTCGCGATACTGCCCGCAGAAGTCGGCGGGTGTGGTCGTGTCGGGGCTCGACGTCGGGGGCGGTACGGTCGGAGGAATGGTCGTGGTTTCCGGCGGGGCGTGATGCATGACCCGCACGGAGTCTGATCCGGAGAGCGAGAAGGCGTCGCCCGCGTCGCCGCTGATGCTCTGCTCCAGCTCGTTCAGCGTAGGATCGATGGTCGCCGCGTAAAGGCTGTCGGCTGCGGTCCGCGCCGGGCC
>JAYTOM010000122.1:0-5128 GCA_043747765.1 Actinomycetota bacterium | reverse complement strand
GAGGTGGAGCGCTAGTTGGAGCGGGACGGCTTGAGCCCCGGGTACGCCAGTGATGCTGCGACGTACTTCAGTTCCCAGACGAGGAGACCGAGGTGCGTCACGATGACGGTGACACCGAGAGCGGGACGTGACATCCATCCGGCGTCTTTGACCAGGACAAAGGCCAGGAGAACAAGGCCGAGTCGGATCAAATACCCGAAAAGAATGGCACCCATCATCAGTCCGAGCGAAATCCTGGCCGTGAAAGCGATCAGGCCAGCGGCAATGGCGAAGTTGACGAGGACCAAGGCGACTCCGTATGCCGACGAGTACACGCCGTGCATGCCCCAGATGACACCACAAATCGCGACCAGAACCGGGCCGACGATGAGACCACGACGGATCATGTCACGAGAGATCTCGACTTCCGGCGCTGCGCCGTCGAGTCGGGCCGTCATCGGCGACGGCTGGGAGTCGGGGTGTGTCATCACGGCAGCGCCGCCTTGCCGTTGCGGCTGTTGTCGCGGCGCTCTTGCTCGTGCTGCTTCATCCGAGCGTCGTAGCTGTACCACATACTTGCGAACTGGCCGACCAGGGCCAGGACGACAAGGGCGATCATGAACAGAGGCTTCGTGCCGAACAGTCGATCGAGTACCCAGCCGACGCCGAGGAACATCAGCACGAGTATGGCAAACTCCATACCGCGGCCGATGCCGCCGTCGGAGTTGCGGTGCGTAATGTTGCGCTGCTTCTTCGGGAAGGGGTCCATGGGTGTGCGTAACGTCGACGCGGTCTGCGACGCCGATGTCGCAGAGCTTGTGAACGCGGGAACAATCTAGCGTGCGTGACCCGCTTCTCCAATTCCAACGTCGTTGACGACGACGATCTCCTGTTTCGGCGTACCCTTCGGCACACCGTTGGTCACAGCGTTGGTCACAGCGATCGTCGTCCGCTGGTGGTGAGACCTCGACTCGGTCGTGCCCTCACTCCCCTCGCCGGCATCGCTCGGCGCGGCACAAGCCGGGGTGTCCCGACGGGCTCGGCTTCGTCGAGCCTCGGGATGCAGCACGGTGAACAAACCAAGTGCGGTCGCGAGGATGCCGATCACCGCCAGCGATGCACCACTCTTGGTGTAGACGGGATACAACACGAGCGCCGACAGTAGGGCCGTCCACAGCCACAGGATCAGGACGCTGCGCCGTTGGCCATGGCCGAGGTTCATCAGCCGATGGTGGAGATGACCTTTGTCGGCGGTGGCGAAACTCTGCCGTCGGGAGGCACGGCGCACGATTGCGAACAGCGTGTCGAGGATCGGTACGCCGAGGATCAACAGCGGGATGAACAGCGGCGCGACGAAGAAGTACGACTGCCCAAAGAATTCGTTCTGGGGATTCGTTCGGCCGCCGACCACGCTGGTCGATGTCGCCATCAGCAGTCCGAGCAGGAGGGCTCCACCATCGCCCATGAAGATCTTCGCCGGGTTGAAGTTGTGCGGGAGGAAACCAATGCACACCCCGGCGGCGATGATGCAGATCAGCGGACCGATGTTGGGCTCGGCCAAGAAGTGCTGGGCTTCGAGTTCGCGGCTGTAGAGGAAGAACGCCGTTGCTGCGATCGCGACGATCCCGGCGGCGAGCCCATCCAGGCCGTCGATCAGGTTGATCGCCTGCGTCATTCCGAGCAACCAGACGATCGTGATCAGCGGCACCCACTCGTTGGCAAGCAGATAGACGTCGATCAACGGCAGTCGGAAGTAGTACATCGTGACGCCCTGCCAGACCAGAACCAGGCCGGCCACCACTGTTCCAGCGACCTTTGCCGGTGCTGACAGATCACGAATGTCGTCGGCCAGACCAACGACGAAGATGACACATGCGGCCATCACCACGCCCACCAGTTCGGACGTCGAGAACAGCACATTGAAGCTACCGAGCAATCGTGCGACGAGCATCGCGACCAGGAACCCGCCGAACATCGCGATGCCGCCGACGTCGGGCGTCGTCACGGTGTGGACCCGTCGCTCGTCCGGGGCCACGACCCAGCCGAATCGAACCGCGAGCCGTTTGACCGGATAGGTCAGCGCGAACGTCGCCCCGGCAGCACATGCGCCGATGGCGAGGTACTCACTGGTGCGCGGCATCGGGCGTCACCTTACCCGCCCACGATCGCGCGATTCCGGTGGACCTCCGTCAGGAGTAGACGGGGAACCCTGCGCAAAGGGCAGCGACATCCGCAGAAACTGCGCTGATCACCGAGGGGTCGGTGCGACCGCGCAAAGCCTTGGCGATCTGCCGAGCGATCTCGGCCATCTCCGGCTCCTTCATCCCCTGTGTTGTCACGCTGGGCGTGCCGATGCGCACTCCACTGGTGACGAATGGGCTACGCGGGTCATTGGGGATGGTGTTCTTGTTCAGGGTGATACCGGCAGCGTCCAGTACGTTCTGGGCTTCCTTGCCGGTCAGATCGGCGTCGAACGAGGTCAGGTCGACGACCATCAGATGGTTGTCGGTACCTCCGCTGACGAGACGGAAACCCTGACCGGCCAACGCTTCGGCCAACGCCGACGCGTTCCTGACGATCTGGTGGGCGTATTCGGAGAAGGTGGGGTGCATTGCCTCGCGGAACGCAATCGCCTTACCGGCGATGACATGTTCCAAAGGGCCACCCTGACTGCCGGGGAACACGGCCTTGTCGATCTTTGCGGCGTGGGCCGCCTTGGACAGAATGCAACCGCCACGCGGGCCGCGCAATGTCTTGTGCGTCGTGAACGTGACGACGTCGGACACCTCGACGGGGTTCGGATGGGCTCCCCCGGCAACGAGGCCAGCGAGGTGAGCGATGTCGAACATCAACAGTGCGCCGACCTCGTCGGCCACTTTCTTGAACACCTCTGGATCGAGGCGCCGAGGGTAGCTCGTAGTACCGGCGACGATCATCTTCGGCTTGTGCTCGAGCGCCAGATCGCGCATCTTGTCGTAGTCGATCCGCTCGTCGCTCGGGTCCACTTTGTACGACACGAAGTTGTAGAAGATCCCGCTCGCGTTGACCGGGGAGCCATGCGTGAGGTGGCCACCGTGATCGAGGCTGAGCCCCATGATCGTGTCGCCCTTCTCCAACAGGCCGAGGTACACCGCCATGTTCGCGCTCGCACCGCTGTGCGGCTGGACGTTGGCATGCTCGGCACCGAACAGCTCCTTGGCGCGCGAGATGGCCAGGGCCTCGATCTCGTCGACGATGGCGTTGCCGCCGTAGTAGCGCTTGCCCGGGTAGCCCTCGGAGTACTTGTTGGTCAACACCGAGCCCGTCGCGCGCATCACTGCCGGCGAGGTGAAGTTCTCGCTGGCGATCAACTGCAGGCCGGTGGACTGGCGGACGACCTCGCGATCGATCAGATCGAAGACGTCGTCGTCCGGTTCGAGATCGGATGGCCAAGGCATGGTGTGACTCCTGTGTGAGATCGGCGATTGTGGCTGATGGCGATTGTGGCTGATGGCGACTGGCTGATGGCGAATGGCTGATGGCTACTGGCTGGCTGCTGCTGCGGATTCGGTGCGCTCGATCTCCATCAGCTGGTCGACTCGTTTGGCGTGGCGACCGCCTTCGAACTCGGTACCGAGGAACGTCATCAGAATCTCGTCGGCCAACGCTTCGCCGACGACGCGAGCGCCGATGCTGAGCACGTTGGCGTCGTTGTGTTGGCGAGCCAGTCGTGCGGTGAAAAGGTCGTTGCACAGCGCGGCACGCACGCCGTGCACCTTGTTCGCAGCGAGCTGTTCGCCCTGGCCGCTGCCCCCGATGACAATGCCGACGTCGGCGTTGCCATCGCGAACCGTCCGTGCAACGGACGCGCAGATCGCTGGGTAGTCGACCGGCTCGGTGCTGTGCGTGCCCTGATCGAGGACGTCGATGCCGGCGCCCTGGAGCACCTCGATGAAGTGTTGCTTCAGCAGGAAACCGGCGTGGTCTGACCCGATGGCGATGCGTGACACGGGGCAATCTTACGCCGTACCACTTCGGGCCGGCTCTACTCGCCCCGTATCCTCGGCGCCATGGCCATCGACCCGCGCACTCCCATTCTCATCGGCGCCGGGCAGATCGCCCAGCACGTGGCCGACGTCCACGACGCGAAAGATCCGGTCGGCCTGATGGTCGACGCGATCCGCGCCGCGGCGGTCGACGCCGGACTCGGAGGCGTTCCCGACGCCGACGCCATCGCAGTCGTTGCTCTGCTCAGTTGGCGGTACGGCGACCCGGCCTTTCTGATCGGTCAGCAACTCGGCCTGTCCACCACGCGGACGATCCTCACGACGCACGGCGGGAACAGCCCGCAGACGCTGGTCAACAAGACCGCGCTGGAGATCCAGCACGGAGACGTCGATCTGGCCATCCTTGCTGGCGGCGAAACGACTCGCACACGGGCCAGGGCCAAGAAGCAGGGCATCGCGCTCGATTGGCCGACTGCTCCCGTTGATCAGGTCCCGGAGTCGAGCGGCGAGAACCTCGATATGACCCATCCTGTCGAGCGCGCCCTCGGGCTGTACATGCCGGTGCAGATCTATCCGATGTTCGAAACGGCGATCCGGGCTGCTGCTGGTCGGACCGTCGACGAGCAACGGGTGATCGCCAGTGAACTGTGGTCGCGTTTCAGTGCCGTCGCCGCCGCGAACCCGAATGCATGGCTGCAGATCGAGCGCTCTGCCGAGGAGATCCGCACGCCGTCGCCGACGAACCGGATGATCGGCTTTCCGTACACGAAGTACATGAACTCGAACAACGACGTCGACATGGCCGCCGCAGTGATCATGTGCAGCGTCGCCAGGGCCGAGGAACTCGGTGTTCCACGCGACCGGTGGGTCTTCATCCACGCTGGAACGGACTGCCACGAGCACAAATACGTCGGCAACCGGTGGGATCTGGCCCGCACCCCGGCGATCGAACTCGGCGGCCGGCGCGCTCTCGAGTTGGCCGGGATGACCATCGACGACATCGACATCGTCGATCTGTACAGCTGTTTCCCGTCGGCCGTGCAGCTCGGCGCGCAGTCGCTCGGGCTGTCCCTCGATCGCCAACTGACACGCACCGGCGGCCTCCCCTTTGCTGGTGGCCCGTGGAACAACTATGCGATGCACGCCATCGCAATGGTGATGAA
>JAYTOM010000121.1:0-7107 GCA_043747765.1 Actinomycetota bacterium | reverse complement strand
ACCGACCCGGCCGGCGACGGTTACGCGACTGTGTATCCATGCGGGATCACGCTGCCGCTCGCGTCGAATGTGAACTTCGGTGTCGGGCAGACCGTGCCGAACCTCGTCATTGCCAAGCCGGGCGCGGATGGGCAGGTGTGCGTCGTCACGAACGTGGCGGCGAACGTGGTCGTCGACTTCGAAGGGTGGTTTCCGCTCGGTTCATACGACCCGCTCGACAGTCCGCAACGGGTGCTCGACACTCGTCAGGGCGGGGCGCATCGCCTCCGGCCAGGAGTGGAGGTACAACTGCTGACCGCCGACAACGCCACCGACGGCGGTGACGACGATGTCGCTGCGGTCGCCAACGTCACTGCGGCGGGAGCCCAGAGCGCCGGGTACCTCGCCGTGTACCCGTGTGGCGCAATCCCCCCGGTCGCTTCGAACCTCAACTTCACGCCGGGTGTGGCCGTGGCCAACCTGACGGTTTCTCGACTGGGAACCGGTATGGGAGTGTGCGCCCTCGCCAGTGCGGCGACCGACGTCGTCGTCGACATGCAGGGAACGCTTTCGTCAGCGAGCAACTACACCCCTGTCGCTCCTGTTCGCATGGTCGACACCCGATCACCGATCGGCATGTCGAGCGTCGGACGGTTGCGCGCCGGCCGGACGATCCCGCTGTCGTTTCCAGTGATGAGTGGCATCCCGAGTGTCGTCGACTCCGTCGTGGTCAACGTGACCGCCACCGACTCGACCGGCAGCGGCTATCTCACCGTGTTCCCGTGCGGCGCAACGGAGCCGCTCGCGTCGAATGTCAACATCGCCCCAGGCGGCACCCGGCCGAACCTCGTCGTCACACCCGTCGGGCCGGATGGCACGATCTGCCTGACAGGCAACGTCGACGCCAACGTCATCGTCGATCTGCAGGGTTGGTTCGGCGGTCGGCCGTCGCCCGCTCCGGTTTCAGCACCGATCCGTCAGCACATCGAGACCGGCCCCGGCGTGACAGCCGGATACCTCGCCTACCTCCCGGCCGGCTACACATCGAGCCCTAGCCGCACATGGCCGACGATCGTGTTTCTTCACGGGTCGGCACAAACGGGTCCAGGGACCGGCGATTCGCTCGACGGAGTCGGGTCCAACGGACTGCCTCTGCTGTTCGAGACCGGGACGGAGCCAGCTTCGGCAGCGGGCTTCGTCGTGTTCGCGCCACAGTTCCCCGACGGCTCGAACTCGCCGGTGCGATTGCGGCAATGGCTCTCGCAGGTGCTGCCCCGTTACGCAGTTGACCGTGACCGTGTCTATCTCACCGGTCTCTCGGCGGGCGGCTACTACTCGTTTGACTACGTGGGTGCAGTGGGCGACTCGAACGAGTTCGCCGCGATCGTCCCCATCGCAGGCGGTTTCCCCCATCCGATCGTTTGCGACAACTGGCGGCACACGCCGGTGTGGGCGTTCCATGGCGAGGCCGACCCGACGGTCAACCCGTTGGGTTCGATCCAGACTGTGCAGGCGGTGAACGCCAACTGCGCGCCCGTCGAACGGATGAGGCTGACCACCTATCCCGGCGTCGGCCATGACGCATGGGACATGACCTACGACCTGTCCGCTGTCAACGCGGGCCGAGCCAACACGGCGCACGATCAATACGACATCGACATCTTCGTCTGGATGCTCGCCCACGTCCGCAGCCGCTACAGGTAGGCCTGGGAGGCAGTCGACGCGCACGGATCAAACCCCGCCGCAACTCCCTGGCCGAGAACGAGGGAAACCGGGACCCGGCTTTGCTGGGATCTCGCCTACATCGAGTGGTTCGGCGCACTCACTGCAGACGGCAACGGCATGCAAATCGTGAGCGCAGGCATTGTGATGAAAGACCAGCGGGGTTCCTTCGGGCCCGTTCAGCCACCTGCCGGTCTACGACGACGATGGAACCGTACCGCACGAGAACACCCGCTTGTCGTCTCCCGATGGGGACTGCACGAGCGCCCTGAACACCGTGCGTGCCGTGATCAAACGGGCTTCGACGTCGTTCACGATGGCCACTTCCCAACCGCTCTCGACGACGAGCCGAGCGGCCTCGTCCAGCGTTGTTTCGGGCGAGAAGACACGCAACGTCACGTAGTGCTCGGCGCGCAGAGGCGCCTCCGGCAGCGCGTGATGGAGCAACGCGCTGCGCACAAGCGCAGCTGCTGTCACGTGCCGCATCTCGTTGCCATCGGCCAGAATGCAACTCTGGAACGGTCCCAGCATCAGGAGTTCCCAGGGAACCCGCCACGCGGTGCCCGCCGGAAGCGCTACAACGTCCTCGGCAGGCACAGAGGCGAGGGTCATCACGACTCGTTCAGTCCGAGCTGATCGATCGATGTGAACGACTTTCGGGCGTGAGCGAGCAGTTCGGGGTCGGTTGGATGATCGACCGTCTCGATGCCGACGACGCGTCTCGCCAGATCGACGTGGTGATTCTCGATGTACGTTTCGAACGCAGTCTTGGCGTTCCCGGGCCCCGCGATGAGGACCTCGTGAATGCCGACGAGAGACTCGGCGATCTCGTCGAAGAAGTGATGGTCGTCGGCGGCGTGACCGCTACCGATCGATCCCGCCTTGTGGTGAACTTGCCGCTGGGGCTCTTCACTCTGGACATGGAACTCGGCGCTCGTCTGGCCGGTGTAGGCGATGATTCTGGCGTCACGATGATCGAGCCACAGAATCGCGTGAACGTATGACATTGCAACCTCCTTGGGAAATGTGTGCGATCGAGCGGTGTTCGGTCAACGGTCCATCAACGCACGACCACGACTGGTACCACTGACTGCCCGACGACTCTGTTGACCGTCGAGCCGAGAAACCCTGCCACGATCGATCCCCGTCCGCCCGCTCCGAGCACCAGCAGATCTCCGTCGCGCACGGAATCGACAAGCGATGTCGCCGCTTCACCTTCGACGAGAACGTCTTTGACCGTTGCAGCACAACGTTCCCGCGCAACTTCGACGGCGCAGTCGAGCACAGTAGCGGCATCGATCCGGGCCAGATCGCGAGCCTGCTCGGCACGAATGTCGACGCCGAGAAAAACATCGTCCCACGAATGCACGACGACAAGATCCACCCCGTGGAGATCGGCCTCGTCGGCTGCCCACACCAGCGCTGCACGCGATGGCGCCGAACCGTCGATCCCAACGACGATCCGATCCGGCCGGCCACGCGACGCTGCCCCACGGACGACGACAACTGCACACGGACTGTGCCGGGTGGCCCAACGGGAGGTGCTTCCGAGCCAAAAACCCGCCGCACCCTCGTGGTTGCTCGTTCCGACAACCAAGACGTCGCTCGGCTCGAGGCTCTGGATCAACGATGCTCGTGGAGGTCCGAGACACACCTCGACAGTGATCTCGAGAGCAGGATGCAGTTCGGTCAGGACGGCCTTGATCGACCGGGCGGATTCGGACGTTTCGTCCTCGATCGACGTGAGAACGTCACCTGCCACCCACGCAGCCCCGGACACGGCAGTGAGCGGAATCCCGTAACAGGAAACGATCCGCAGCGCGCAATGGCGCGCCGACGCCTCGGATGCGGCCCAGTTCACTGCTTCGACAGAAGACGGGGAACTGTCATATCCGACGACGATCTGCTTGGTCATGACCTGATGATGGGCGCTGAGCATCGGCCTGGATAGGGCCGATGGTCACCGATGTCCTGATTTTCCGAGGGCGTGTTCGTAGGCGTAGAGGACGAGGTGGACGCGATCTCGCCGTTCGAGCTTGTACAGAATTCTGTTGAGGTGAGTCATGACGGTCGAATCACTGATGAACAGTTCCGCGGCGATCTCGGTGTTGTTGCTTCCTGCGACGACACGATCGGACACCGCACGTTCACGAGGAGTGCGCAGCTGAATGTGATGTGGATCTGCGATGTTCCGGCCGGCCGTCTGCATCAACGACTCGATCAGTCGCATCGTGATTTCCGACGACACCTGCGCACCGCCGTCCGCTGCCGAACGGATGCCGACCGGGCGGACCTCGAACACGTCCGCGCGGGTGCCGGGCTTGCCGATCTGCGCAGCGTCCGGCGGCACATCGTCAGTGCCGAGGAGCCCGCTGAAGTCCCGACGAACCCAGCCCCGAAGCAGACGTAGACACTCCGTTCGCAGAGAAGCCGAGATGCCGTTGGACGAGAGCCTGCCTGACCCGGAGCAGCACCCGCTGCTGCCCGACGCGATCGACGCAGCAGCGGACCTTCGTTCGCAACCGTCGGTCGCGCTCCATGCGTTGCAGATCCTCGAATACGCGCTCACCGCGCCGGCGCCACGGCGCCACCGGACATGGCTCCACAGAGTCTCGACAGCGCTCGATGCCCTTCGATCGGCGCTGGACACCCAACTCCACGCCCATCAGGATTCCATCGATCTCCTCGCCGAACTCGCCTCGGGCGAACCCGACCATGCAATACCGATCGAGCCCGACCCGGTCATCACCATCGTTCCCGGCGAGATCAAAGACCGACTTGCGAGAATTGCCAATCGATTCAGACGGCACCAAGCCGTCGAGGCCGATCTCGTCTACCAGGCAACCGGCATCGAGCTCGACGAGCCCCTCAGCCCCCATTGATTCGCACGGTGTGCAGTCTTTGTCGGCCGGCTGAGTGGCAGAGCGTTTCCTCAGAACCCGCGTAGTGCTACATCGAAGTGCGAGACGTCACGACCACGAAGTCATGCCAGTCCGGGCTCAGATATCGATCTGCCGACGACGGCATGTTCGGGAGCAGCGTGTGGCCGATCGGCAACGTCCGATGACTGAAGAGGTTGAATGCGACCATGCCCTTGTGAATGTCGAGTTCCATCGCCGTCACGGCGCCTGCCCGAACGAGCGCATCGGCAAGGACGCTGAGCGTCAGATGGTCGCCGGCGACATACACCAGGTTGCCGTCGGCGGTCACGCCGAGCCCCGAACGCCATGTCGGGAGCGTGCTCCGAACCGTCCCCCACTGGCCCGACGCATTGTTCTTCAAGCCCTGTGCGATGACGCCGCCGCTCACCATCAGATGCAGGTTCTGCCGCAGTCCGACGTAGCCCTGCGCGATCGAGAGATCTCGGCCCCATTGTCCGACCGTTGCCGTTCCGTCCGGGCGCACAGCGAGCGTCGCCACACCGCTCACCATCGCTCGTGTCGCACGGCCCTCCATCAGCGTTCCTCCTGGTGTGTCCTCCATCTTGTATCCGGAGTTGAACGCTGCGAGGAGCGTCGACAGCGAGGAATCCGGCACGTGACCGCCTGCAGGCCCGACACCATTGCCTGGCTCACGGGTTCCTGCGACCAACGAAATGCGGGTCGTCGAGCTGTTGATCCACGCAACCGCCACCACGACACTCGGATGGACCGGATCCGGTCGAAAGTCGGTCGTCGCGATCTCCGTGTGTCCGCGCGGATCGACTTGAGCAACGGTCCAGCGCCCCTCGAACGGCAATACCGGCACGATGACCGGTGCGATCGGCCGAGGCGCCTGTCGCGTGCTCATCGCGGTGAAGAAGATGCCGGCGGGGCCGAGATCGATCGGCGGCGGTGGAAGCCGAGAGATGGTCTCAGTCGGTGAAGGCAGGTGGCGCCACAACCACCAGGATTCGCCCCGATCGACCAGCGGCCCGAGACTGTTCGAGCGGAGCCACTCGATCGTCCGCTGGTCGACCGGCGCGTTGCCAGGAGCGTTCATGATCCGCACGAACGATGCCACTGCGGTGCCACAGAGCACGAGCACTGCGGCGATACCTGCGAGCACGACAGGACGTCGTTCCCGAAGCCGTGCCGCCTTCACCACGGATGGTTGCTCCCGAACCCTGAGGAGACGGACGACCGACCATCCGATCATCGCGCCGACGACTTCGTCGAGTGGCCAGGTCGACTGGGTCACCAGTCGCACGAGGCTGGGTACCGACGCCGTCAACAACATCGCGACGACGGAGCGGAATCGACGCTTGTTTCCCACAGCGGCGAGGCCCGCGCCGGCCAGAGCGGCGAGCATTGCGGCAGAGATCGATGGGAACGATGTCACCGCGGACGCTGCCAGATCACCGAGATGGCCGGGTCCGGGCCGTCGCACCACGGTGGCGACGATCCACGCGACCATGCCGGCGACAGCGGTCAGCACGACCGGCTGGACGTTGGCCGGAATCGGCCTGTCCCGGTGCCACAGCGCGGCGACAACCGCGAGCGAGGCGAGCAACACGACGTTGGGTGTGCCCAGCTGATTGGTCAGATCGGTCGGACGCACGTTGGCGACGTGCAGTGCACGTGACAACGATGAATCGAACCCCTGAGCCAGTCCGGTGCCATCGGGTGTCACCGCCAAGATTCCGACCGCGGTCGCGACCACGATCAATCCGGCCAGCCGCGACAGACCCCGCATCGCTGCTCTGACTCGTTGCCTCGGGCGACGTTCGGCGGTGTCGTCAACGGGTCCATCATCTCGTACGTCGTCGCGATCGAGAGTTCGACAGTCGCTCCATGGAGCAGCGGCACGTTCGAGCAGCGACATCGACTGAACGGTAGAAGGTGACGCAGAACAGGCGTCGCGCCGTCGGCAAGAAGTCGGCCAGAATTCGGCCAGAAGGTGAACGAATGTTCGCCGAGTCACTGGAGAACACCGCCCATCCCCGGTCGTTCTTTCGACGATCTGTCTCGATCATCGTCCGAACACTCCTCAATTGCTCGACCGGCGCTCGACCGGCGCTCGACAGTTGCTGGCTCACGCCGGCGCACGATGATGTGATGCGACTTCCTCTGCGCTCGTCAGCGGCAGTTCTGATGACCATCGCCACGTTCTCGATGATCCGGCTCGCGCCGGCCGAGGCTTCGTCGTCGGGAGCGAACGACTCGTACGCGCAGCAACAGCTCTCGGTGCCATTGGACACCGCACCCAACGCGGCGGCGAACAAGCTCCTTGTCATCGCGCACAACGCGGGCGACGCGCCGTCCACGATCGCCCAGGCGGTATCGCATCACGCACAGGTGGTGGAGATCGACACCGTGGAGGCCGGTGGCCAACTCCGCGCCCGCCACGATGTATCGCCACGATCGGTGAACGACGTGGTCAACAGAAGCCAGACTGCTAGCAGCGCGTGGACCAGCGCAGGTACCC
>JAYTOM010000120.1:0-18727 GCA_043747765.1 Actinomycetota bacterium | reverse complement strand
GGATCGAGGCTGAACGCAGCCGCCCCACCGCCTTTCGCCGCGTCGAAATGGTCGAGGCGGACGTAGAACGCGAACAGCGCGATGATGACAACGATCGCGCCACCGATGACCGTCGATGTGATGCGGACTCGCGTGGTCCGGTCGGTGCCGATCGCGTGTCGCTGATTGTGCAACCACCTCGTCAGCACACCCTTGCGGATCGGGGTCTCGATGTAGCGGAAGCAGGCCTCGGAAATGCCGACCGTGACAGCGATCCCAATCACGAACTTCGGGTAGCTGGCCGAGTGATAGACGTTCCCGATGACGAAAATCGGCCAGTGCCACAGGTAGATGCCGTACGAGCGTCGGCCGATCTCGACGAGTGGCTTCCACCCGAGGATCGAGCGGATCCCTTTCGAGGCCGGGTAGACGACGACGGCGATGACGATCATCGCCAGGATCGAAACCACGGGCAGCAGCCACTGATAGACGTAGCCGGCCTCCAACGAGGCAGCAGCCATGATGCAGATCAACAGCGTCAGCGCACCGGCGCCGATCGGGTCGAGCCGACGTCCTCGCTCGTGCGACGGCGCGGCCGATCGCCACGGCCGCCAGACGAAGGCCGATCCCGCACCGAGCAGCAGTCCGCTTGCGCGAGTGAAGGTGTTCAGATAGAGCCCGTTGTTCGAGACGTGACCGTGTAGCCCGAACGTCATCACCATCAGCGCGAACGACGTGCCGATGAAGGCCGCGCCCCGACTTCGCAACCGTCCCGAGCCAACGGTCATTGCCAGCACGAACACCATCGGCCAGATCAGGTACCACTGCTCTTCGACGGCCAATGACCACAGGTGTCGCAGCAGTGGCGGATCGGTTGACGAGAAATAGGGCGTCCTGCCGAGGATCTGTCCCCAGTTACCAACGTAGAAGATGGACCACGGCAGGTCGCGCTTCAGCGTCGACTGCTGTTCGGCCGAGCCGAAGAACACGGCCCACACGGCAACCGCTGTCAGCATCGTCAGCAGAGCAGGCAGCAGTCGGCGCGCTCGGCGCATCCAGAACTGTTCGAGGCTGATCCGCTGTTGCTTTTCGCGTTCGTCGAGGAGCAACGAGGTAATCAGGTATCCGGACACGACGAAGAAGACCTCGACCCCGAAGAACCCGCCCTGCATCCACGTGAAGCCGGCGTGATACAAGACCACTGCGATGACACTGATCGCGCGCAATCCGTCGAGGCCGGGCTGATAGCCCATCGCCGTTGGATCCGTGCGCGTCGTGCGTACGGCGTTCTTCGGCCCGACCCACTGTTGGTCGAGTACGGCGAGTCGTCGCAGTGCCAGCGGATCCGTTGCGTCGACCGAGACCGTCACGCCGGTGTACGTTCCCAACTCAGCGTCGCCAATCCCAATCCGCACAGGGCAGCTGCGACAAGATACGGCGCAGGTATCCCGATGCGATGGAACAAGAACCCGGCCAGCGCCGGACCGACCACGCGCGCCAGGGCGCTGAGGCTCTGGTTGAATCCGAGCGCTTCACCACGCTGCTGGGGCGTCACCCCTCCACTGACCATCGCAGTGAAGTTTGGCGCAGTCAGACCCTGTCCGACGGTCAACAGCACGAGAGCGGGGATGAGGACAGCCCAATGTTCGGCGAACGCAAGGGTCGCCAGCCCAGCCGCGTTGAACACGAGGCCGGCCGAGACCGAACCTCGTACGCCGATCCTGGCGCCGATCGGGCGGATGAAGAACGCCTGCACCACGACCAGGAACACACCGATGCAGACGAAGATCACGGCGATGCCGGCTTCGCCGAGATGGAACCTCGACTTGGCGAGCAGCGCAAACGTGGCCTCGAATCCGCTGAAAGCTGCGATCGCGATGAACGCCACGATGACGAGACGCCACAGTTCTCGGGAATGGATCGACTTCTGTTTGGCGTGCTTCTCGCGCCTGTGATGATGCGTCTCCGGCAGGCGAACGATGGCGACGCAGCCGTTGATGAACGCAATCGCTCCGGCGACGTAGAACGGCAGGTGCGGGCCGCGCAGCGCTGACAGTGCACCGAGCGCTGGGCCGAGCACGAAACCAACGCCGAACGCGGCACCGAGCAGACCGAACGCTCGAGCGTGGTCCTTGCCGGGAACCACATCGGCAACCGATGCCTGAGCGACAGACACGCTGGACCCCGACGCACCATCGATGATCCGGCCGAGAAAGAGCAACCAGAGCACGCCGGCGGCACCGGTGATCACACTTGCGATCGCCGTGCCGAACAGCGACATCAGAATGATCGGTTTGCGGCCGACACGGTCGCTCAGTCGTCCGAGCAAAGGCGCTCCGATGAACTGCGCAAGCGAGAACGAGGCGAAGAGCAGACCGACCGTGAACGCGTTGGCCCCGAAACGTTCGGCATAGACACCGAGGATCGGTGCGACGATGCCGAACCCGACGAGATCCAGCGCGACCGTGGTCCAGATGATCCAGAAACCTCGGGGCAGCGGGGTCCGGCCCGAATCGCGGGTTTTGGTTGATCCACGGTTCGACACGACGTTCAAGCGTGCCAGCTCGGGGGTGCCAGAACCAACCCCTCTGCCGCTCGGTGTCAGCGACGCAGCGTGGTGCCGGCCTTGGTGGTCTCGACCAACCAGCCCTCGGCCTGCAACTCGGTGCGCAGGGCGTCTGCGGCGGTGAAGTCCTTCGCGGCGCGAGCAGCGTCGAGCGCAGCGGCCTTGGCGACCGCCTCGGCAGGAAGGTCTTCGGTCACCTTGAGCACCAGGCCGACGGCCAAGCACAGTTCCGTCACCGTCGCCGCCAGCGTCGCCGCGTGGTCCAGGTCACCCGAATCGACCGAAGCGTTGCCACGACGGGCTGCGTCGAACACGATCGCCATCGCGTTCGACGTATCCAGATCGTCGTCCATCCGCTCGCGGAAAGAGCCGATCAGCATTGCGTCCGGTGCCACCATCGCGACACCGGCGGCGGCTGCCCGACGGGCAAACGTGTCCAGGCCGCCGAGCGCCCGTTCTGCCGCGCCGACGGTCTCGGGGTTGACGCTGACCGGCGAGCGGTAGTGACTCTGCAGCAACAACATCCGGTAGCTCCGCGGATCCATTCGTTCGATGAGGTCGTGCAGCGTCGTGAAGTTGCCGAGGCTCTTCGACATTTTCTCGCCGTCGGCGTCGACCACGAATGCGTGATGCATCCAGTGATTGGCGAAGACCTTGCCGACCGCGACCGCTTGAGCGCGCTCGTTCTCGTGGTGCGGGAACTTGAGGTCCTGACCGCCGGAGTGCAGGTCGAAGTTCTCGCCCAACAACGCCAGGCTCATGACCACGCACTCGCTGTGCCACCCGGGGCGACCGTCGCCCCACGGCGAGAGCCAACTCGGCTCATCCGGCTTGGTGAACTTCCACAACGCGAAGTCGGCCGGGTCACGCTTGTTGTCGGCACCGAAGATCTCGCGCTCGCCGCCACCGCTGAGCATGTCTTCGAGCCGCTGATGGGTCAGCAGGCCATAGTCGTCGACGGTCTTGACGGACATGTAGATGCCGTCGTCGGTGACATACCCCGAGCCGCGCGCGATCAGATCGGCGATCAGCGCGACCATCTCATCCACGTAGTCCGTTGCGTGGGGGACATCGGTCGGCCGCAGAACGCCCATGGCGTCCATCGCATCCCACCACTGCACCTCGCACTCGGCCGTGATCTCCTGCCACGGCCGGCCCTCGCGGGCGGCGCGATCGATGATCTTGTCCTCGATGTCGGTCACGTTCGAAACATGCCGTACGTGCAATCCCGTCGACTCGAGGTAGCGACGGAGGATGTCGTACATCAACGTCGACCGGCCGTGGCCGATGTGGGGTGGGCCGTACACCGTTGGGCCACACACGTACAGGCTCACCGTGCCGGCATCGCGCATCGCGAGCGGGCGAACAGTTCGTGTCGCGGTGTCGTACAGGTTCAGCATGGCAGTACAGCGTATGCCGCACGTTCACCGCGACTGCTGCCGAACTCACCAACCGCCGCCGATCGAGATCCAACGCTATTAGTCCGGTGGCTCCAACCCGAGGGCGGTCACATCGAGGGCAGCGACGGCTCCGATCACGAGCGTGGCGGGGGAATCGATGACGATGTCGACGAGGCGGTCCAGGCGGCTGCGGACCACGACCTGGTCGGCGGTGGACGCTCGCCTGATGGCTGCGACCGGCGTGTCTCCCGGCAGTCCCCCGACCATCAGTTCGTCGGCGATGACACCGCGCTGAGCCACGCCCATCAGGATGATCAGGGTCCCACCACCTTCGGCAAGGGCACGCCAGTTGATCGGCGCCTCGCCGTGTTGACGGTGGCCCGTGACGACGGTGAAGTGCGCCGCCATCCCGCGATGGGTGACGGGTATACCGGCTGCGGCGGGAGCTGCGACGGCCGATGTGATACCGGGCACGACCTCGCACGAGATCCCCGCCTCGGCAAGCGCGATGGCTTCCTCGCCACCACGGCCGAACACGAACGGATCGCCACCCTTGAGGCGCACCACACGTCGTCCCGCGCGGACAAGTTCTATCAGCGTTGCATTGGTGACGTCTTGATGAACGCCACTTCCCGGGCGCTTGCCGACGTCGATCAGCTCGGCCGTCGGCGACGCGAGAGCGAGCACGTCGGGGCTGACCAGCGCGTCGAAGACGATGACCTCTGCGGCAGCGATCAACCGTGCTGCACGCACGGTCAACAATTCGGGATCGCCGGGTCCCCCACCGACGAGGGCGACCGATCCGGTCACTCGTCTGCGCCGATATCCGCCGGTTCTCCCGGTTCCGCCACATCAGCAGCTGCAGCTGCAGCCGACCGACGCCGCTTGACCACGGGTGCGGGCAGCAGGGTGACAAGTTGTTCGGTCCCGATCCGGTTGCAGAAGTCGCCGAACCCTTCGCCGTCTTCGGAACGCTTGGCGTATTCGGCGAACACCGGCGACATCAGCGCGGGAATGTCGGCGAGTGCCACATCGGCACGCAACCGCTGGGCCATCCGCCCGAAGCCCGCCGAACCACCGACGTAGATGTCGTAGTTGGTCTTGGTCCGTCCGTTGATGCCGATTTCGGCGTTGTACGGTCGGGCGCAGCCGTTCGGACAACCGGTCATGTTCAGGCGGACGCCCGTGTTCGCCGCCCCGACGTCCGCCATTGCCTTGTCCAGTGCATCGACCAACTGCGGCAGCACCCGCTCCGCCTCACCGAGCGCCTGGCCGCATGTCGGAAGCGCCGGGCAGGCAATCGCGAGGCGCTTCAACGGTGTGACGTCGTCGGCCAGCGGAACCCCGTGACTGCGCAGCACCGCTTCGACCTTGCTGCGGTCGGTCTTTTTCACGCCGCTCAGCAGCATGTCCTGGCGGGCCGTGACGATGAACGTCTCGATCAGACCCGACTCGGCCAGTTCGCGGAACGCCGAGCGCCACGCGATCGTGGCGGTGTCGGCAACGCGACCGGATGGCACAGGAAGGCCGTAGGTGAACGTCTTCCCGGACGGCGACCACCCGTGGTACTCGCTCGGCGTCCATGGCTCGATGCCGGGCGACGGCAGGACGCGCACACCACAGCGTTGTTCGATCTGGTCACGCAACCAATCGCTGCTGTGATCGTCGATCGTGTACTTCAGACGAGCTTTGTGGCGATCGTCTCGCCGACCGAAGTCGCGCTGCGTGGTGACGATTGCCTCGACCACATCACCGAGCTGATCCGGCGTGACCCAGCCGACCTCGGTGGCCAGACGCGGGTAGGTGTCCTCTTCTCGGGCGTGGCTCATCCCCATCCCACCACCGGCGAAGATCATGAACCCCGTCAGTTCGCCGGTCGCTCCGTCGGCCAAAGTCGGGACGATGCCGACATCCTGGCTGTAGATGTCGATGCTGTTGTCACCGGGCCACGCAATACCGATCTTGAACTTGCGGGGCAGGTAAGTGTCGCCGTAGATCGGTTCGATTGCGCTTCCCGACGCGAACGGACCGTTGCTCGCCGCGCTGCGATCGACCGTCGGAGGAACCGCGCTCGGCTCGGCGCTCACGGCCTTTTCGCCAGCCACCCAGACCTCCCAGTAGCTGGTGGTGCGAGGGCGGAAACGGCTGAAGAGACTGTTCAGTACGGGCTGCAGGACGGCCTGACGATCGTCCGGGAACGGACAGGCCATGACGTTGCGGACGACGTCACCGCATGCAGCCAGCGTGGACATCAAGATCGCGTTGATCTCGTGGACGAGTGTGTGCAGTTCGTCCTTGACGACCACATGGAACTGCACACCCTGGCGCGTCGTCAGCCGAATCGTGCCATCGGCGAGCTCGCTGAGCCGGTCGAGGGCCAGCCACTGCTGCAATGTGATGACGCCACCGGGCACGGCCGAGCGAACCATGCAACTGTAGGCCAGCGGCTCGCGCTTGGCCGTCAGGGTGCGGCGGACATCGCGGTCGTCCTGCTGGTAGATGCCGTGGAATTTGAGCAGCACCTGGCTGTCGTGACTGAAGTCGGGCGATGCGTTGTGCACCTCGGACGGCAGGTCACCGCGGAGGTTGTGACTGGCGAGCTTGATCTCTTCGGGGGTGCTCATCGACGAGTGATCGTAGAGGCACCGGCCACTGCGATCATCGCTGCGCCCGCTGTCGAATTCGTTGCCTCGTCGACCAGGATCATCCGGCCACCATCGGGATTGTCGACGTACCGGTCGGCGACGATCGGCTCACTCAGCTGCAAGCGGATCCGACCCAGATCGTTCAGTCCGAGTTCGCTGGCCGGCAAATGGTCCAGCGAAGCGAGATCATGCCGGTACTCGATCGACGTAACGACGGCCCGGCCGGTGCGGCTGCCGTGCTTGAACCACCAGCGACTGCCGACAGTGAGCGGCTGGTCGATCATCCAGCACAGGTCGACCTCGACCTGTTCGCCGACGAACGGCGCCTCGGCCGAGTCAGCAGACACGAGAACATCGCCCCGAGCCACGTCGACCTTGTCAGCGAGTTCGACGACGAGCGCGTGGCCGACATCGGCTTGGTCGACGGACCTGCCGGCGCGATGCAGGGCCTTGACGGTGGTCGTGATTCCGCCGGGCTGGACGGTGACGACATCGCCGACGGACAGGCCGCCCCCGGACAGCACACCGGCATAGCCGCGGAAGTCGGCGAACTCGCCGCCCTGGGGACGAATGACGCGTTGGATGTGGACACGGCTACCAACGGCGACGCGGGGCTCGGCATCGAACTCCTCGAGCAACGCGAGCAACGGCTTGCCGTCGTACCAGGGGGTGTGCACGGAACCATCGACGACGTTGTCACCGAGCAGCGCCGAGAGCGGCAGGGCAACGACAGGCACGGGCGTCGGCAGGGCGAGCACGTATTCCTCGACCTCTTTGGCAATGATCGAGAACTCGCTCTCGTCCCAGTCGATCAGGTCCATCTTGTTGACGGCGACGACGATGGCTCTGACACCGAGCAGAGTTGCAATGAACGCATGACGACGAGTTTGTTCGACGACACCGTGACGGGCGTCGACCAGCACGATCGCGACATCGGCCGTCGAGGCACCGGTGACCATGTTGCGCGTGTACTGCGCATGTCCGGGCGTGTCGGCGACGATGAAACTGCGGTTCGGCGTGGCGAAGTAGCGGTGCGCGACATCGATCGTGATGCCCTGCTCGCGCTCGGCGCGCAGGCCGTCGGTGAGGAGGGCGAGGTTGGTCTCGCCGTCGCCGTAGCGACGGCTGGCCTTGATCACGGCGCTCAGTTGATCCTCGAAGACGGTCTTGGTGTCGTGCAACAAGCGACCGATGAGGGTGCTCTTGCCGTCGTCGACCGAACCAGCGGTGGCGATGCGGAGCGTGCCGCGCTGGCCGACTTCGACACGGCGTGTCATGACTGCTGCTGCGCTCATCAGAAGTATCCCTCTCGCTTACGGTCTTCCATTGCGGATTCGCTGAATGTGTCGTCGGCGCGAGTCGCGCCTCGCTCGGTGATCCGAGCTGCGGCCACTTCGGCAATCACCTCGTACACCGTGGTCGCTGTCGATTCGACGGCGCCGGTGCAACTCGCGTCGCCAACGGTGCGGTAGCGGACAACGGCGTCGAATGCCCTTTCGTGCGGCTCGAGCACGACGGGACCACCGACGGACAGCAGCATGCCGTCACGCTCGACGACCATGCGGGTGTGGCTGTAGTAGATGCTCGGCAGTTCGATCTCGTGGAACGCGATGTAATTCCAGATGTCGACCTCGGTCCAGTTCGACAACGGGAAGGCGCGCAAGTGCTCGCCCTTCTTGATGCGTGCATTGAGCACCCCCCACGGTTCGGGCCGCTGCTGCCGCGGATCCCATCGACCCTGGCGATCCCGAAAGCTGAGGATGCGCTCCTTGGCGCGGGCTTTGTCCTCGTCCCGACGGCCACCGCCGAAGGCTGCATCGAAGTTGTGTTCGCTGATTGCATCGAGCAACGTGACCGACTGCAGTCGGTTTCGACTGGCCCTTGGGCCGATTTCTTCGATGACGCGTCCGGAATCGATCGACTGCTGCACGCTGGCCACGACGAGACGAACACCCGTGGACTCGACGAACGCGTCGCGGTACTCGATCACCTCTCGGAAGTTGTGCCCCGTGTCCACATGCATGACGGGAAACGGAAGGCGGGCCGGAGCGAACGCGAGCAGGGCGAGATGCAGGAGCACCGCCGAGTCCTTGCCACCGCTGAACAGCAGCACGGGGTTCTCGCATTCGGCAGCCACCTCACGGATGATGGTGATGGCTTCATCGGTGAGCGCCTCGAGGTGCACCGAGGCGGCGCGCTGGGCCGCTGTTGGATCGGCCTGCCCGCCATTGAACGGGTGGAGGTCGGTGCTCATCCGTGCAAGCCACATTCCGTCTTGGCGCTGCCAGCCCACCGGCCGCCGCGCTTGTCCTCGCCCGGCGCGACAGCACGAGTGCATGGCCAGCAACCGATGGACGGATAGCCACGCTCGGTCAACGGGTTGGCTGGTAACTCGTGCAATTGTGCGTACAACGCCATGTCGTCGTCCGTGTACGCCGCGAGGGGATTGAGCTTGACGATGTTGCGGCCGATGTCGTACGAGCCGACAGGAGCACTGGCCCGAGTGGGACCGTCGGCACGACGCACGCCGGTCACCCACGCTCGCTTGCCCTCCAGAGAACGGTTGAGCGGCTCCACCTTGCGAATCGCGCAGCAGCCCTCCATGTTCGTCTTCCACAGATTGTCCGGCTGCACGTTCGGCAACGGATGGACGACGCGAACGTTGAGGTCGAGCTTCTTGGTCAGTTCGTCGACCAGCCACTTCGTCTCGGCGAAGAGGTATTGGGTGTCAAGCAGGACGATTTCGATCCCCGGCACCGCGGTCGCAGCGACATGGACGAGGACCGCGTCTTCGAAGCTCGCCGTCACCACGAGACCGTCGACACCGAACTGTTCGGCCGCCCAGCGAATGGTGGCGGCTGGTTGCCCGGTTTCGAGGGTGTCCGGAAAGGTGATCAGCGACATGTCGAGCACTATATCCCGACTATTCCGATCATCTTTACGGCACAGGTCAGGATTCGCTGCCTCGATTTCCGGTGAGTTCATCTCCGAACGTCCACACAAAGGCTCGCTCAGACATTCAGCAAGCACAGTGCTTGCAGTTGTTCGCAGTCGAAAGTGCGCTATGGGGGACGAAAGTGCTCGCAGAACTTGGGGGTGGGGGGTGGGGGGTGGGGGGTAGGGTTCGGCGGGTGGCGTACGCAGGGTTCGACTATCCGGTGTTCCTCGACCTCGGTGGGGTCAAGGTACTGGTCGTTGGCGGCGGTCCAGTCGGTCTGCGGAAGGCTCAGGGGCTGGTGGCGGCCGGCGCCCTTGTCACGGTGATCGCCCCGACCACCGTCAGCGGAATCGCCGACGTCGCCGTACACACCGAACAGCGGGTGTACCGGACCGACGATGTGACGGGGTTCCAACTCGTGATCACGGCGACCAGCGACCCCTCGGTCAACGCGCAGGTGGCCGCTGATGCGCGCGCCGCTGGGATATTCGTCAACAGCGCCGACGACCCCGAGAACTGCACGTTCATCCTCCCGGCCATCACCCGTCGCGGGCCGATCATCGTCGCCGTCAGCACCGGCGGGTCCAGTCCGGCACTGGCAGGGCGACTGCGCGATCAGATCGCTGCACACGAACTGACGGTCGAAATGGAGACCGCAGCCGTCGAACTCGGCCGCCAGCGGTCCGAGATCCATGCCACGGGAGCCAGTACTGAAGACATCGACTGGGCGCCACGAATCGACGCTGCGCTCGGCGACCGACCGGATTCACCTCGGTAGAGTTAGGCTCTTATGACCACGATTCCGGATAGGCCATCGCTCGATGGCATCGAAGCCCGGTGGAGCCAGCAATGGAACACCGACCGCACCTACGCGTTCGATCGTTCAGCGACCCGTGATCAGGTGTTCAGCATCGACACGCCGCCGCCCACCGTCAGCGGTTCGCTGCACATGGGCCACGTCTTCAGCTACACCCACACCGACATCATCGCCCGCTTCCAGCGGATGGCCGGCAAGAAGGTCTTCTACCCGATTGGTTGGGACGACAACGGCCTCGCCACCGAGCGGCGCGTCCAGAACTACTTCGGCGTCCGCTGCGATCCGTCCGTCGCCTTCGACGCCCACTTCGAGCCGCCGTTCACGGGCGACCCACCGAAAGACCATCGCGCCGTCCCCATCTCGCGCCCGAACTTCATCGCCCTGTGCGAGGAACTGACCGCACTCGACGAAGCCGTCTTCGAGGACGTGCTTCGCAAGCTCGGCTTGTCGTACGACTGGTCACTCCTCTACACCACGATCGACGAGCATTGCCGCCGGGCCAGCCAGCGCGCCTTCCTCGACAACCTCGAGCGCGGCGAGGCCTATACGCAGGATGCCCCGACGTTGTGGGACGTGGACTACAAGACCGCAGTCGCCCAGGCCGAGATGGAAGACCGCGATATGGCCGGCGCGTATCACAAGATCGCGTTCCACCGGTCCGGCGGTTCGGGCGAGGATTCGGGCGACGGTTCGGGCGAGGGTTCTGGCGGCGCCACCGACATCGTCATCGACACCACTCGCCCCGAGCTGCTCCCAGCGTGCGTCGCCCTGGTCGCCCATCCGTCGGACGAGCGCTTCCAGGCACTGTTCGGTACCACAGTTCGTACTCCCCTGTTCGGCGTCGAGGTTCCTGTCCTGGCTCATCACCTCGCCGATCCCGACAAGGGCACCGGTGTCGCGATGATCTGCACGTTCGGTGACACCACGGACGTGACGTGGTGGCGCGAGCTGAATCTGCCGACACGCACCATCGTCGCCCGCGATGGCCGGCTACTCGCCGACACCCCGTGGATCACCGACGCCAACGGCCTGGCCAAGTACGGCGAGCTGATCGGGCGCAGCACCAAGCAGGCCCAGAAGCAGATCGTCGAGATGCTGCGGGAGAGTGCGGAACTGCTCGGCGACGTCCGCCCGGTCCAGCACTCGGTCAAGTTCTACGAGCGCGGCGACCGGCCGCTCGAGATCGTCGCCAGCCGCCAGTGGTACATCCGCAACGGCGGCCGCGAACCCGAGTTGCGCGCCGATCTCGTCGCGCGCGGCGACGAGATCACGTGGCATCCGCCGTACATGCAGTCGCGATACTCGAACTGGGTCGAGGGCCTGAACGGTGACTGGCTGATCAGCCGGCAGCGCTTCTTCGGTGTGCCCGTCCCCGTCTGGTACGCCCTCGACGACGACGGCAACCCGACCTACGAGACCCCGCTCACCGCCGACAACGAACAACTGCCCGTCGATCCCTCGACCGATGTGCCAGACGGATACGACGAGAGCGATCGTGGCAAGCCCGGTGGCTTCGTCGGCGACCCGGACGTGATGGATACGTGGGCGACTTCATCGATCACGCCACAGATCGCCGGCCGCTGGATGGAAGCCGACAGTGCGGTCGTCGACGGGTGGGGTGTCAACGATCTGTTCGAACGCGTTTTCCCGTACGACATGCGCGCCCAGGCCCACGACATCATCCGCACCTGGCTGTTTTCCACCGTCGTGCGCAGTCACTGGGAGCACGGAGTCGCACCGTGGAAGCACGCGGCACTGAGTGGCTGGATCCTTGATCCGGACCGCAAGAAGATGTCGAAGTCGAAAGGCAACGTGGTCACGCCGCTCAGCCTGTTCGAGCAGTACAGCACCGATGCCGTCCGGTATTGGGCGGGTTCGGCGAGGCCTGGTCTCGACACGGCCTACAGCGAGGACCAGATGAAGGTCGGCCGCAAGCTGGCCACGAAGCTGCTCAACGTCAGCAAGTTCGTCCTCGCCTGGGATGCACCAACGGACGGCTCGATCGCAACGGAACCGGTCGACGCGTCGATGCTCGCCCGACTTGCGTCGGTGATCAACGAATGCACGACCGCCTTCTTCGGCTTCGACTACGCCCGATCACTCGAGCGCACCGAGTCGTTCTTCTGGTGGTTCTGCGACGACTATGTCGAACTCGTCAAGAGCCGTGCGTACGGCACACACGGCGATGCGGGAGCCGCAAGTGCCCGAGTCGCGTTGCGCACCGCACTCAGCGCGTTGCAGCGGATGTTCGCGCCGTTCATTCCCTTCACCACCGAAGAGGTGTGGAACTGGTGGCACGAGGGTTCGGTCCACCTCACCTCGTGGCCGAACGTTGACGAACTCGACCTCGTCGCCGGCGAGATGGCGGGTGACCCGACGCTGCTCGATTCGGTCTGCGAGGTCGTCGCACTGGTTCGTCGGGCCAAGACCGAATCCAAGGTGACGCAGCGCGCAAGCGTCGAACTGCTCGTTGTCCACGCGCCGGCCGAGATGCATCCAGCAATCACCGCTGGATCGATCGACATCTCTGATGCGGGGTCGATCCTGACATTCGAGATTCGTGCCGCCGACGTCTTGACGTGCGATATCACCCTTGCTGGCCCCGCAGGCCCAGCTCCTGCGGTTACCGCGGAGTAGTTCAACGGTCGGCGCGTCCAACGCACTCCGTTGTTCGTTCAGCACTCTGCGAGAATCTTTGCAGACGCGTTGCGGGTGGTTGACAGAACCGTTGCAGACCGAAAGCGATACTTACTTCACGAACAACGTGTCAATCGGAAACGAACTCCATCAGTCCCGCTGTCCCGCCCGACGGAGTTCGTTCGCTCGGTAGCACCAATTCGGCAGACATCGTCAGCTGTTGATCTCCATTCCCGCCGCGATCAACAGTTGATGGTGTTTGCTTTTTTCGAACTTGCCGGCGACGTGCGTCGACTGACCGGGCGCCGCGGCACGAGTGCGACCGTCCTCGTCTGACGTGCTGTGTCAGCTCGGAGCGGGTGTGACCGGAACCAGCCGGCCTTGCTCGAACGCCCGGAGCACCGCGAGTTGCCAGGCACGCTCGACCTCGACCCGACGACCGATGTGACACGGTGCACCGACCCGGACAGTGACTCGGTCATCGGTGTACCCGACGATTCCGAGGACCACCGGCGAGCTCAGCAGCATCGGTGCGACCGCCTCGTCGTCGCCGAACGCGAGCGCAATGTCGTGCAGCGCGACGAGGATGTCGTCCACCGGCATTGCTCGGGCCACGTCGGTATGGAGCAACGCCGTTGCCGACTTGCTCAAGTTGGCGACACGCATCACATTGCCGTGCTGCACATGCCAGATTCGGCCCTCGCCGTCACGCAGGCGGGCACTGCGCAGGGTGACACGTTCGACGACGCCGCTCGTCAGCCCGAGGTCGACCTCGTCACCGACTCCGTACTGGTCGTCGGACAGCACGAAGAACCCGGAGATGATGTCGCGGATCAGGGTCTGGGCACCGAACGCGATGGCGCCGCCGACCACCGTCGCCGTCGCCACGAACGCACCGATGTTGATGCCGACTTCGCCCATCGCGGTGATGACCGCGATTGTCCAGACGACGCCGACCAGCGCTGCACGGAGCGAGCTGGTCAATGCCTTGTGCCTGGCCTGCGCTCGGGGCTTGTCGGTGGGCGTGGTGCGGTCGAGCAGTCGCTGCATCCCGTTGGCCACCAGACGCCGGATGACCAGGGTCACAACCAGCGCGGTGACGATCACGGCACCGACTCGCAGCGGCGTCAGCAGGTGAAGGCGATCGAGATGCTGCACCCACACCGGTTGATTGGCAGAAGAGTGCATTCCGACGACGTTAGACGCCCAGTGAAGGCCGAGGGCGCTGGGCGAAGAGGAGGCGTCCCCACTAGGGTTCATGCTTCATGGGCGACGAGGACATCGAGCTGGTACCCGAAGCACCGCGGGCCGCTGCGACCCATCGCCGGGCCCCCCATCGGGCGGTCCACTGGGCAGTCCTGATGTTCAACGTCGTGGCCGTGATCGCCTGTTTCGTCGGCGCCGGCATCTTGATCGTCGGCCAACAGTTCCTGACACAGACCCAGAAGTCGGCGGCGATCCAGGCCCCTCCGACCCAGGTCAGCTCAGCACCGATCAAACCCGCTTCGGCCACCAACCCTCCTGGCGGTTCGACCGTGACGATCGTCGACAACACGACTGGCACCACGATTGCCGCCGACATCCCGACGACGACCGAGCCGTTCCCCCAAGCCGACCCGCAGGCCCAGAACTTCCTGATCACCGGGTCCGACAACCGCGCCTGCCCCGATGCCAACACGGCCAACCCCGTGCCGAACCGGGACACGCTCGGCGAGCGCAGCGACACGATCATGATCATGCGCGTCGATCCGTCCACCAGTCGGGCAGCCGTGCTGTCGTTCCCTCGTGACCTGTGGGTCAAGATCGACGGAAGCAATTCGAAGAGTCGGATCAACAGCGCGTACGTGCTCAACGATCCGCAGAAGATGATCAACACGATCTACGCCAACTTCGGCGTCCCGATCCAGCATTCGATCCAGGTCGACTTCTGCGCCTTCAAGACCCTGGTCGACGCAGTAGGCGGGGTGTCCGTCTACTTCAACTACCCGGCCCAGGATCCGCACACCGGACTGAACGTGGATGTCACCGACGGGTGCTACACCTTCAACGGTGACGCAGCGCTCGCCTATGTGCGCAGTCGCCACTATCTGTACCTCGACCCGAAAACCGGCACGTTCATCGAGGATCCGGCCAGCGACTACGGGCGGATTTCACGTCAACAGGACTTCTTGCGCCGAGCGGTCGCCAAGATCCTGTCGAAGGGCTTCGACCTGTCGCTGGCCCGCAGCCTGATCGATGTCGCCAAGAACTATGTGGTCGTCGATCAAAACCTCACCGTCGAGAAGGAACTCCAGTTCGCCGGTGTTCTGAAGAGTCTCGATCCGCAGACGATCCAGACGTATCAGATCGAGGGCGTCGGCCAGGTCATCGGCGGCGCAGCAGTGATCGTTCCGAAACTGACCGGCGACAACATGAAGTCGATCCTGGCCATCTTCAAGGGTCAGGCGCAGTTGGCCACCGCTCCGGTACAGGTCTTCGAGTCGACAACGACGAGCGTGGAGCAGACCACAACGACGGCTGCGCCGAGCACGACGAGTCTGGCGCCGACCACCACGATCCACAGCGGCACGACAATCGCCGGTCAGACGGGGACGACGACCACGCCGAGGACCACGACGACCACGACCACGACCAGCAGCAGCACGACCACGACGGTCGGCCCGACGACGACCACATCGTCACTGCCCCAGTCCAGCGCAACCGAGATCACCCGGGGCATCGTTCCTCCGAAGGACAAGACCTGCCCGTGAGCTGACGGCCCGGTCGGGGCCTGCCGAAAGGGCCGAGACCCGGACAAACCCCGTCCCGAGCAGGCATGCCAGGACGCGCCCGGCCCCGGACAGTAGCGTCTCTCGGGCATGTCGAAGCGAAAATCCTCCCGACGGCACTCCCTCCCCCAGAAATTCGTGTTGGTAGTGAACTGTCTCCTGGTCCTCGGATGTTTCGTCGGGGCAGCCTTACTGCTGTTCGGGCAACGGTTCGTCGGCCAGCAGCAAAAGGTTCAACTGGTCACAAATCTGGCCGCCGCTTCACAGGCGTCTCTCGGTCCGACCGAGACCTTCCCGGTTGCCGATCCACTGGCCCAGAACTTCCTGATCACCGGTGCCGACAACAACTCATGTGTCGATCCCAACTCGCCATACGCAGCCGCGTTCGGCGACCGCAATTCGGCCGGTGAGCGCAGCGACACGATCATGATCATGCGTGTCGACCCGGCGACGAAGCAGGCCGCCGTGCTCTCGTTCCCACGCGACCTGTGGCTAAAGATCGCCGGACACGACGGACAGAACCGGATCAACTCGGCGTACGTCAAGAACGATCCGTCGACGTTGATCAGCACCCTTTTCAAGAACTTCGGCATCGGCGTCGACCACTTCGTCCAAGTCGACTTCTGTGCTTTCAAGACGTTGGTCGATGCCCTGCAGGGCGTACCGGTCCCCTTCGCAGTGGCTGCTCGCGACACGCACACGGGTCTGTACATCGCCCAGCCCGGCTGCGTGACGATGTCCGGTGATGAAGCGCTCGCCTACGTCCGTTCGCGGCACTATCAGACCTATAGCGAGACCACCGGTCAGTGGACAGAGGACCCGCTCTCCGATCTCGGGCGCATCTCACGCCAACAGGACTTCCTGCGTCGGATCGTCGCCAAGGCGCTGAACACCGGCGTGTACACCCCAACGGTTGCCCGCGGCCTGATCAGCACCGCTCAGAAGTACGTCGTGACCGACACCAACCTGACTCCCGAGAAGATGTTGGAGTTCGCCGGAGTCGTCCAGAACGTGAACCCGAGCAGCCTCCACTCGTACCAGATCGAGGTCAAGCCGGCTGTGCGGAGCGGCAACGACGTGTTGATCCCGGTCCTCGACACAGCGAACATGAAAGCGATCCTCAGCCTGTTCCAGGGCAAGTCCCCTCTCGTCGGAGCACCCGATGCGAGCGCGGTCGCGGTCGACACCACACCCGTTGCGGCGCGCGATGTGGGCACGACAGTTCCGGTGGCCCAGGACGCCGTCGCGGCAGCCAATGCTGTGGCGGCGGGTGCGACCGTCCCGACGACGGTGTTGACGCCAGTGGTCGCGCCGGTGGACGCCGGCCCCGTCGCGACGGACAACGGTCAAGGCGTGGTCCCGCCCGCCGACTACACCTGCTGAACCTGCGCCGATGAGCGCTACGGTCAGCGGCGCGTGAGCACGATGCCGGGCGTGTCGGTGAGGCGTGCCGCCTCGTCCTCGCCTCGTTTCTCGTCGATGTGCAGCGTGACATCGAGGAACGCCCAGATCACGCGCAGTTGGATGAGCAGACCGTCTCGCCAGGGTCGGAGGTGATCACCGACCATGTCGGTCGTCATCATCGCCACATAGGCGGCGACCATCGGCGGCAGGTCGGGAATCCGGGCCGCCAGTTCGAGATACAGGCCCATGTCACTGGACGCATGGTGTGCCGCGCGTAACAGGTCGAGCCGCCAGACAGTCGGAGCAGGGATCAACGCCCAGGGTCGGTCGCCGTCGGTTGCCGGCGGTGCGGTCGTGTCGAATTCGCTGAGGATCAACAGCGTCGGCGTGTGGATCCTCGCCAGAGCGGCATCGCTCATCGTGCGCGTGTACGGCTGGATGCCGATCACGGCCCCGATCCGCTCGTCGGGTGGGACACCGCGGACCCCGGCGGCAGCAGCGAGCGCCGTGTACGCGCCATACGAGTGGCCGATCGAGGCGATCTTGCTGTGATCGATCGTTCGCAGGACGTCCGCGATCGCGGCTGCCCCCGGTTGTGACTCGGGATCGAGCAGGCAGTCGATCAGGAACCCGGAGTCGCCGACCCGGTTGACCTCGTTGGTCCGGTCATCGGCGAACGTACCGCCGAGCCAGTCGGTCATCACGTCGCCGACATGATCGGGCGCGGCGACGATCGCGCCTCGCGCGGCCAGCGCTTCGCACAGCAGGGCGTAGGCGAAACGCATCCCGGTGCGGCCGTGCGAAAGGATGATCAGCGGATACTCACCGGGTGCGACCGCAGCGTCGTCGTGGGCGTTGGCGGACTCGAACCGGACTCCGGGGATCGGTTCGTACCATGTCAACGGTGGAAACCCCCCAGCTCCGGCGGCGCTCTCGGCGGCTGGATACCAGACGTCGACGACCAGCGTGCGACCGTCGCGAGCGCCGTCCGACACGGCGATCGTGCGCCGACCGACGGGACCCTGAGCGGGCTCGATGGGCGGGATGGCGGAAAGCGGCGTCATGTCCGCCGAGCCTATGAGCGAACTCGCTCGCCTGGCTGTGACGATCACACGCGCAACGGGGTGCGGCCCGGACGAGACCGCATCAGCGCAGAAGCAGGCGCGAGAAGACTGCATCAGCGGAGACCGAGCGCAGAGATGCTGGGACCGGTCCGACGCTACGCTGAGCCACCATGCAGGGTCGAGGTCGTCGGTTACTTCTCATCGCCGCCGGTGCGATCGCTGTCTGGTTCTTCGTCGTACTGTTCGGTTGGGCGATTCGTCCACAGCACGACTCGATTCCGGTCGGCGTGGACTACGACGCCGCCCCGCAGCGACTGATCTCCCAGAAGATCACGTGCAACACCCTGTTCTCAGGCTCAGCCCACGATGGGCCGCTCCCCACACTTCGCATTCTGCACAACACGTCTGCCTTTGGATTTCAGCAGCTCAAGTATCAGCGCGATGGCTGCACGCTCGTCCAACGCGATGCTCGCATCGTGTTCGGTCTCGACACCCTCGGCGCGATCGTC
>JAYTOM010000119.1:0-23823 GCA_043747765.1 Actinomycetota bacterium | reverse complement strand
TACCAATTATGGCTCGCACACCGAACACCGCCAATGACAACCGCATCACGATGTTGCTCGGCAACGGTCGGAGCGTCGCAGCGATTGCTGCGAGCGTGGGCGTGTCTGAACCCACTGTCTACAACACCGTGAAGCGCCTTGGACTGACACTCCCGAGTGTCACGTCCAAGCAATCGACGAGCGCTTCGAGTGCAGCTCCGGGGGCGAGAACTCGGAAGTCGTCCAGTACATCGCCGACGAAGATCGTCGCGGCCGGCACTCCGTCGTCGCCGGCGGGAAAGAAGCCTCCGGCTTCGCGTCGCACGGCAGCCACGTCGCCGGGTGTGGCACTCGTGCCGGTCGCTCCGGACAGCACTTTGTTGACCGTTCGGGTGGACAAAGGTGTGGAGCTGCTCAAGAGTCTCTCGGCTCGAATCGTTCGTCACGAACGAGATCTCGCAGCGGCCCGTCAGCGATACGCCGAAACGCTCGCCGCTCTCGCCCTCGACTGAGTCACATCGCGCCGCAGTGGGTTGCGGTGCGCAAGAGTCAGATAGCTGGGTGAAGTCCCGCTGTACCACCGACCCTCAAATTGCTGATCCGCGAAGTGGGACACGTTTCGAGCAATTCGTAACTGTGCGGCGCTGCGTCAGACGGCTCGAGCAGTACGACAAATGCACCGGTCAATCGTTGCAGCGCAGCGATCACCCCGTCGGAGCCCAGGATGTCCGCTTGGCTGAGGCTGATCACTTCGTTGCGCATCGTGCCAAGCCCCATCGTGTCCATCGTGTCGATGAATCTCCGCTTGACTGCGTTGCGAACCCGGGGGAACGCCACGCGCCCAGGACGACGATGCAGTTGTAACTGGGTCTCAGTTGCGTGGGGTCATCTCGTTGAGGAAGGGAACGCTGTTCCTCTTCGCTGATGAAGATGTGCGCATACGGCGCCATCGGAACCCTCTCCGGCATCAGCCCCCGTCATGCCTCGCCCACGCCAACCCGGATCCCGAATCTGGCGAGTGGCTCGACGCTCATCAATGCAAGGAGTTCCAGGAGTTCGATACGCTCCGGGTCCGTCGACCGCTCCAACGCCTCGTCGAAGAAGTCGTCGCTGTTTGCCTCGATGTAGCGGCGAAGACGTGGTGCAACGGTCATCTCGTCGCGAAGTCTCTCGAGCGTGAACCGCTCGCTAGTCGGATTGAACCGAAACTCGGTTTGCATGCCGTACGGAGTCGGATATCGAAGACCGCACACTCTGGTGTGGACCTGGGCTGTCCATCTCCCTTTCCACCTCGGCCCGAGTTCCGGCGGCGGTTCGACTGACGGTCATTGTCGTGGTGGACCGCAACTTGGTCGTGGGATGAATCCGGTTGGCAGGACCGTCGGCTCGGTAGGCGAGGTGGATTGGTCGGGGTTGTTCAGTGCGTTGATGAGCATTTGTGCGCCGATTTCGCCGAGCGCGCCTGCGTCGCGGTGGGTGACAGCGATTGGTGGCTGGTGGAGTTCTGCGATCGCAATGTTGTCGCATCCGACGAAGGACATGTCGGTGCCGATTTCGATGTTGCGTTCGTGTAGTGCTCGGAGCGCTCCTGCCATGAGCGTGTTGCCAGCGGCGATCAGTGCCGTGGGGCGCGGTGATCGAGCCAGCATTTCCATGGTTCCTCGGTAGCCGCCTTCGACGCCGAAGCCGCCTTCGACAACAAGGCATCGACCTCCTCTGGCCCACAACGTCTCTTCGATCGCTTCGCGTCGGAATCGCGCTGGTAGCGCTGGGCCGCCGACGATGAGGGCGACGTCTCGGTGGCCGAGGTCTAGGAGGTGTTCTACCGCTTGGCGCATGCCGATGCGATGGTCGAAGTAGGCGGACATGGCGGGTACTCCTTCGGGACGGTCCCGGTCGAGTAGCACCATCGGCAGGGTGCAGGCCTTGAGCGCTTTGACTACCTCCGGGTGTTCTTCGAGTGTGGGTGACAGCAGCAAGCCGTCGACTTGTCGTTCTTCGAGCAGGCCGATGTTGTCGGCATCAAGCTCCGCTTCGCCCTCGGAGTTCGTGAGGAGCAGCGAGTATCCAGCTTCGCGAAGGTTGCGTTCGGCGCCCTTGACGATGTCGGCGAAGATTGGGTTGGCGATATCTGAGACTGCGAAACCGACTGACATGCTGCGTCGTTGACGCAGGCCGCGTGCCAGTGCATTGGGGCGGTAGCCGAGCTCTCGAACAGCGTTGTTGACGGCGTCGCGCATTGTAGGGCTGACGTCGGGGTGACCGGAGAGCACGCGTGAGACGGATGAGATTGCGACGCCGGCACGTTCTGCGACCTCTTTGATCCCTGCTCGGGATGAACCCTCACCGTTTCGAGACATGTGCACAGTCTGCCGTGCGCGTGGTTGGCCCGGCGCGGATGCGGTCAACGGTCGGCGCGGTATTTTTCGATGAAGCTCGAGTCGTAGTGCCAACCGAGGCCGGGTTCGGTCGGCAGTATCATTTGTCCGTCGATGAGTTCGGGACGGTTGAGAATAAGGTTCCACCAGATCGGGTCGCGATCGGGGTGAAACACCTCGAGGTAAGTACCTTTTGGTTGGCTCGCCAGGAGGTGTGCGGCGACGTGTGGTTCTTCGTGATGGGCGAGTTCGACGCTGTAGACGTGGGCGACTGCTGCGTTGCGTCGCCAGTTGGTGGGCCCACCGGCCCATGATGAGTCGTAGTTGCACACGTCGATCGCGCCGGCCTCCATGAGATCGCGGCAGCCTTCGGGCGAGTACTCGCTTTGACCGGCGCAAACTGGGATGCCGCCGCGGGCTCGGACCTGGCGCATGTCGCGGGCGTCGTTTGCCCAACGGCATGGCTCCTCGAACCAACGGATGTCGAGTTCACGGACTCTGTCGCACAGGGCGAGTGCCGTCTGCAGTGTGTAGCCCTGGTTGGCGTCGATGGTGATGATGAAATCGTCACCCGCTGTCTCGCGGCACATCCGCACTCGCGCCGCGTCGATGTCCACCGGTTGGGAGCCGAGCTTGAATTTGCAGCCTCGAAAGCCCATATCAAGCCACTCTGCGACTTCGTCACGAATTTCGTCGATAGGCCCGTAGTAGCCGCCGATGATGTTGACCGGCAACCGATCGCGGTATCCGCCCCAGACTTCGTAGAGGGGACGACCGACCACCTGCCCGAAAAGGTCCCAGATTGCGGTGTCCACGCCTGCGAGCGCGACGAGCCCGATGCGCCGGTCACGAAGTTGATCGAAGGTGACGGGATAGGCAAGTTCCCAACAACGTTCAATGGCGAGCGCATTCTGTCCAATCAGACGAGGTGCGATTTCGTTCTCCACGACTTTCATGATCTCGAACACGGTGTGTTCCTCGTCCGCCGCGTACGCAGTTCCGACGAGCCCTTCTGCCGTGTGAATCCGGGTGAGGATGGTCACCCGTTGGGTCATCGAGTAGTAGCTACCCTTGTATTCGCGGCCGAGCGGCACGATCAGCGGGATTTGTTCGATGCGCGTGATCGGTAGCGTTCCGAGTTGCGCCGCACCCGGACTTGGAATCAAATCAGTCATTAGCGATGTCCCACACGAGTACTTGTGCGGGTCGCTCCTTTCGTTGGATACGTTTCCAGGATTCACTATAGAAGCGTCGGTGGAGGCCCGCAACCGTTTCCTGCGTACGGCACTGAGAGCGGTGAGTTGGATGTGCGCTACTACTCAAGCGGTTCAGGTTTGATGAAACGGTCGAGAACGTTCTTTGTCACAGTCGATACTGAATTGTTGTACGTCGCGTGGCTCAGGCTTCCTGCCCAGGCGATCGAGCCGACCGAGAACACGGCGCCTCCGTTCCCGGTTTCGGTGAACACCATGTCTGCTCGGATTGGATCCTGTGTTCGATTCGGGTCTGGGAGCGTGTCCAGGATCGATGAGACCATCAGGTCATACAGGTTGCTGTGCCCACCAGAGGAGGCGAGAACCACGCTGTGTCGAGGCGAGCCCTTCGCTACGTCATGGCGATCGATCTCGTAGCCGGCAGCCCCGCCCTGCAGGATTCCGAAATCTCCGATCACGGCGTCCGGCTCGAGGCCGGCAAACACCCAAGAGAATTGTTCGCCGTGACTCTCAGCGGACCGTACATAGAAAGTGCACGCATCGAAACCCTGTGTGATGAACCCGACTCCCGTGAGTGCGTTCTCGGGTCGACCAATGTTGCGCCACATCCCGGTTGGCAAGCCGGAACTGCTCGACGCTGCCTCGGCGTGATTGACCCGCCATAGATTGTCCTGCCCGGGGCGGCGAACTTCGACCATGTCCGGTCGGTTTTTTGGTACTTCAGCGGCAGAGTAGAACCCGTTTCCGCCGAGGTACATCATCCGGCCGCCATTGCTCAGAAAGGCTTCGAACGCGTCCAACTGACGACGACTCGTGTACTCGGGATGAGATGCGGTGAGCACCACTCGATATGGTTCGAGGGCTGCTAGGCCGTCGGTGTCGATGTCGTCGTCTGTGACCACGTCGATGCGGTAGCCCATTGCGTCGAGCCAGTCGACGATCATGAGATCAAGGCAGAGTTTGTACATCCGTCCGGTCGGACGAAAGTTGGTCACTGGCCGACTCATGCCTGCGTACACGACCGGGCTTCCGTCTCTATGTACATCGTAGGTGGATCGTCCGAGTTCGGGCATCCTCAGGAGGAGGAAGTCGGTGCTGTCCAGCACGGTGAGTCGACCGTGGGCCATTTCGTTGAACTGTGCCGTGACCCGTAGGTGCATGTTGGCGTACGCGGCGTAGGTGGTTGTCGGGACAATCAAGGCGACCGTGCTGTGCGTCGAACCCGCAGCCGGACGGACGAAGAAAGGGACAAAGAATTCCGGTGTCGAGCCGTCGCAGGGTTGGAGCCGCAGCGCGTAGCAGCCGCTTTCAACGTCTATTGGCGCGGTATAGGTGAAGGTTGGTTGCCAGCCTGCGTCAGCGAGATCGGTGTCGTGGAAGTGGATTGCCGCATAGCCGCCGGGGTCTGCGGTCCATGTTAGATGGTCCCCGGTCCAGCGTGCGCCGCGGACGCCGCGGGTGGGCATGTTGTGCAACGTTCCGTCGAGTCCGTGGCCGGAAACATCGGTGATTGTCGATGTCGGGATCCCGACCGAGAAGTCCCACTCGGCAAGCGCTGATTGGTCGCTGTTGGCCGCTCCGAATATTCGTGGGCGTTCGAGCTTTCCATTGAAACACGTTGCCGGATCGTGATGCTTTCCGTCGGGACTCATCGACGAGGCGAGAGTGAGCGACGCCCCCCGCAAGGTCGCAAATGCGTCGACGATCGTCAGGGGCGCAATGACGGTAGCGCCAGTGCTCGCAAGGATTCCGATTGCCGGAAGGACGTTGGCCCGCAACATCATTGCCCGAGCGTCGAGGTCGATCGATACTGACACCTCCGACCAGGCCCGCTCGGTGAGGTGAGGCAGTGCGGCCACACCGTCAACCCGACCGTCGCACTCGAATGTGGCTTCGAGGCGCTCGCGGCCGAGTCGGAGCGTCAGTGTCATACCGTCGTCGGTGCGAAGTTCGGCGATCGTTCGAGCGTCCGATTCGATCAAGGTCGGATATACGAGGAACTCAAGCGTGCATGACCGCTCAATCGGAATCGGCCCAGAGATCCGAGCGCAGGATCCGATGTGAATCGGCTGATATCGGCCCGGGTGCGTTCCGTTCAATTCTGAGTCGATTGACGTCGACTTGAATGCAGGCCCGACCGGGCCGATCTCGGGAGACAATAGTCGTACGAACTGTGCGTCGAACGCCTTCTCGTCGTCGCTGCTCACGAAGAAGGTGATTTGTTCGCCGGCACGTACGCTGCGCACGTCGGCGTACCCGAGGACCGACGGGCTGCGCATCAGCCGTTGCTGCCGAACAGACTCCTCGGTGATTTGCGAATTGTCCTCCGACGCGTCAGCATTCGGTTGGGTATCCGTCTCAGACTCGGTCAGCTCCTCGCCGAAAAGCAGCATCCATCGATTCTTGAACACGTGCCACTCTGCGGATTCGAGGTTGTTGAAGCGGACTGACCAGTCGATCTCGGGAACGGGTGGAACATCATGGGAGTACCGCCCCAGGACCCACTCCTTGTTTGTCTGAGAAACGAAAAGAAACGGCTTTCCGGCGATCGGGGCGGAGCGCATTTGGTGCAGGAGCAGCTGCAGCTCGGCACTGTGAATCCCGAACGGCCTCCGACGGAACTCATCTGCCAATGCACGCGAAGGCGCAGAGCGCGCAGGGTTCATCTGGCGACGGACCCGATCGATGATGTTGTCGACCACGACCCGTGCTGCCGGGACCGCGCCACTCATCAAGATGAATCCGTGTGGCATTGACGCTGGTTCGACGAGATCGGTCGCCACCCCTGCAGCGCGAAGCGACGCCGCGTATGCGCGTCCGTCGTCGCGCAACGGGTCGAAACCTGGAGTGACGATCAACGCGGAAGGCAGCCCGACGAAGCTGTGAGCCGCCGCTGGTACGGCGCGCTGATCGGTCACGGTCATGTCACCGCCGAGATAGTTGCTCCAGAACCACCGCATCGTCGACGGCGCCAGACGGAACCGAGGATCGTTGCCTAATTCGCGCATCGAGGGCGTGTCCAGATCGACTCCGGTCGCCGGATAGAGCAACAGTTGGAGGTCGATCGAGACTGTGCCGGTGTCTCGAGCGTGGAGCGCAACCGCCGCAGCAAGGTTTCCGCCAGCGCTGTCGCCGCCGACAGCCAAACGCTCAGGTGTCCAACCGAGCCCACCGGCGGCCGCCCACGAGGTGACGGCCCACATGTCCTCGAACGCCGCCGGGAAGATGTGCTCCGGGGCAAGTCGGTAGCCAACGGACACGACGGTACAACCCGATCCGTTAGCGAGCCGCCGGCAGAATGCGTCAACGGAGTCGATCGAGAGCAGCGTCCAGCCGCCACCGTGGGCGTACACGATCACGGGCTGCTCGCGATCCGTCGGTCGGTACACCCGAATAGGGATCTGCAGCCCGTCGGCGCCGGCGACGAATTCGTCGATCACCTGATGCACGTCTGGGCTATCGCCGGTCACATCGGGATTGATGAGGCCTGAGTTACGGAGCTGCTCGATCGGCTGCTCGTCAACAGGGCCCAATGCTGCGGCCGCCCATCCTCCGATCAGTTTCGCTGCGTCAGGGTCAAGTTCTACGCTCACAGCGCAGACTGTACAACAAACGTTTCCTCCCGCCGCCCCGTCGCGTCGAAGAAGCCTGATAACTCCATGCAGAGCATGGGTTGGATCTGCATGTCATCGATTCCAGCGGCGCTACTCTCGCAACATGACGACAGTTTCCATCTTCGGCCGTGGGCAGCTCGGGACGTCCGTCGCAGCCATTCTGACCCTCAATCCTCGGTATGACGTGAGTGGTCCATTCGACCGCCACGAACGAGCAGCGGCTCTGCACGCAGGTGCTGATCTGGTGATAGTCGCGACGACGACTCGTCTACGCGACGTAGCCGCCGACATCGAAGACGCTGTGCGCGCCGGGTCTAACGTGCTCGTTTCTGCCGAAGAGGCCGCATATCCGTTCATCGTTGATTCCGGCACCGCCCAACGCTTGGACGCCCTCGCCCGGGAACGCTCTGTGTCGATCGCCGGAGCCGGCGTGAACCCCGGGCTGATGTTTGACTCGCTCGTACTGACGATGTTGGGCGCGGCGCCGCGTGGCTGCACCTTGCGTGTGCGGCGCAACGTCAACATCTCCGGTTTCGGATCGGCAGTGTTGCGTCGAATCGGGGTCGGATCCACCGAAAGTGACTTCGAGGATGCAGTTCAACGTGGCGAGATCCTCGGTCACGCAGGGTTTCCGCAATCGATGTCGCTCGTTGCTCAGGCTCTAGGACTGGACATTGAGCGCATCGTCAAAGACCTGCGGCCCCTGATCACCACAGTCCCAATCGACATCCCAGGACGGTTCGAGGTTCAGGCCGGGCACAGCGCAGGGGTTGACCAAAAGTACGCGGCGTATGTCGATGGGCACGTGTGGTTCGTCGCCGAATTCTTCGGTCATGTCGACCTGGAGGCCGTTGGGCGTGCGCCCAGTGACGAGATCGAGCTCTGGCTCAGCGACACCAAGTTCCAGACGTTGTCGCTTCGCCCCGGCGTTGACGCGCAGGTCGGCTCGGCCAATATGGTTGCAAACTCGGTGGAACGAGTTCTGGCGGCACGACCCGGATGGGTGACAGTTGCTGAGATGTTCCCGGCGTTTCCGGCACCACAGGAATGTCTTCTACGCAGTGAAATCGGGTGAATGGTTGCTCGAATGCACGGTGAGCAATGGTCGGATCCCATCGAGATCTGGGCTCGCCGGTGGTATCGTTTCCAGATCGGTTTTGTGCGGTAAATTGGATCGCTCATCGGTAGAAGGGAAAAAGTGACGACGTGGTGAAATTGCGGATGAGACAGGCGATCGCGCGTGCGCTGGCGGACGAGATGCGGGCTGATTCGACGGTGATCATGATGGGTGAGGACGTCGCGGCTGCGGAGGGTCCGTTCAAAACGTCGGAGGGTCTGCTCAGCGAGTTCGGGCCCCTGCGTGTGCGCGACACCCCGATTTCGGAAATGGGGTTCTGTGGTGCCGCCGTGGGTGCTGCAGCGACCGGCCTGCGTCCAGTGGTCGAAATCATGTTCGTGGAATTCCTCGGCGTCGCTCTCGATATGGTGGTCACGGAAGCCGCGAAGCTGCGGTATCTGTCGGGGGGCGCATACACGGCCCCGATGGTTGTTCGGACGAGCGTGGGCGCCGGGCTCGGCTTCGGCACGCAACATTCACAGACGTATGAGACGTGGATGTACGCATGTCCCGGACTGAAATTGGTGGTGCCCTCTGGCGCCAGAACGGCCTACGGCCTTATCCGTTCGGCCATCCGTGACGAGGACCCAGTCGTCGTACTGGAACCACGGGTACTGTACGCCGAGCGCGAAGAGGTTCTCGTCGGTGTGAAGGGGATCATTCCGCTCGGCGTTGCCGAAGTATTGAGATCGGGGACCGATGTCACGATCGTCGCGTTAGGTCAAATGGTCGGAACGGCCCTGAAGGCGTGCGAGGGGGCGAATTGGACTGCCGATGTAATTGACCTACGTACCCTCGTGCCCTGGGACCGCGAGCGGGTCTGTGAATCCGTTGAGCGCACGGGACGACTTGTCATCGTCGAGGAGAATCCGTATTCCGGAGGTTGGGGAACAGCGATCGCTGCGCACGTCGCAGCCGAGTGTTTCCACGCGCTACGTGCACCGGTGGTCCGGTTTACGTGTCCGGACGTGCCCGTACCGTATCCCGCTCACCTGGAACGCCGCTACCTGCCAGCCGCTGCGGATATCCGTGCTGACATTTCCGAACTCATTCGCAGCGCCCGACGTCCTCGCCCGTGGTGGGAGAAGGAGGGATACGCATCATGATCACCCCCATAGAACGCCGCACGGCACTGTCCGATCCGGTCGAACGGCTCGACCGGATGCTCGAGATCCGCAAATTTGAAGATCGCATCAAAGAATTGTTCGCCGAGGGTCTCATCCATGGCACGACGCACACTTGCCAGGGACAAGAGGCAGTTTCGATCGGGTTGGCTCTGGTCGCTCGACCGACCGATCCCGTATGTTGCACATATCGGGGCCACGGTCATGCACTGGCTCTCGGCATGACGCTGGACTCCGTGCTCGGGGAAATCACCGGGCGGGTGAGCGGTGCGATTGGGGGCGTCGGCGGATCGATGCATCTGAGTGAGCGATCCGTTGGGCTCCTTCCGACGTCGGCGATCGTAGGTGCTGGGATCCCGATCGCTGCGGGTGCCGCGTTGACAGCGCAGGTGCTCGGAACCGACGATTGTGCTTTCGGCGTCTTCGGCGACGGCGCAACCAACATCGGTGCATTCCACGAAGGCCTCAACCTTGCTTCGGTCTGGCGTCTGCCCGTGGTGTTCATCTGCGAGAACAACGTGTACGGGGAGTACTCGCGGATCAACCTGACGACTCCCATCGAGGACCTGGCCGAACGAGCCAAGTCGTATGGCATGCCCAGTGAAATCGTCGACGGTCAAGTCATCGAGGACGTGCAGGCAGCAATCGGCCGGGCTGCGGACCGGGCGCGAGCCGGCGAAGGACCGACATTGGTGGAATGCAAGACTTATCGGTATTCGGGTCATTCTCGAGCTGATGCCGGAACGTACCGACCAGACGGCGAGCTACAGAGGTGGTTGGACCGCGACCCGATCGTGCTCTATCGCCGATATCTGATCGACGCAGGACTACTCGACAACGCTCGTGCGGACCAGATCGACCGGGACGTTGCAGAGCGGGTCGTGGCATGTGTCCAACGCACGCTGGCGATGGCACCCGCCGACGTCGCATCGATGTTCTGCAATGTCTGGGCGCCACCGGCGACGGCCCAGTCATGATTCAGGAGGTGTTACTGGCCCGCCTCGGTGAGACGGTCGACCAAGTGGTCGTACTGCAGTGGATGGTGGACGAGGGTGACCAGGTCGCGGTTGGCGACGTGCTCGTCCGAGTCGAAACGGACAAGATCGATGTCGATGTCGTGTCGCCGTACACCGGGGTCGTCGTTGATCGTCTCGTCGCCGAGGATGACGAAGTCCACACCGGCTCCCCACTGTGCCGGATCGAGGTAACCGACTTACTGGAAAGGATTCCTTGAATTGTTGCGTAGATCTTGATACTGTCGGTCTGTGGTCGTCAATAGGGTCGCTCACGCGAATGAATAATGGGGGAGAGTCAGATGGATCAGAGCCTTCACGAGGTGGGCTGGAGTCGCCGCCGGTTCCTAGCAATGTCAGTCGTGTCCGCAGGCGGTCTTGTGCTTGCTGCGTGCGGGAGCAGCTCGAAGACTTCTCAGGAAACGTCGCCAGCGGGGACCGTCGGAGCGACCGGGGTGTCCGGCGGGTCGGCGACGACAACGGCGGGCACGGCGACGACAACGGCGGGCACGGCGACGGCGGCGACTGGGTCGGCGGCGAAGGGAAGTCTCAAAGTGGGCATGAACTCGGTCGTGGACGGGCTCACACCGTTCGCCATCCAGGGATACGTGTGGTCACAAATGCTCGGATTCGTCTACTACGACCCGCTGATCACGAAAGACTCCAAGGGGAACCTGTTGCCGGGAATCGCCACAAAATGGGACACCTCCGATCCAAAGAAAACTGTGTTGACGATCCGCTCTGGGGTCAAGTTTCACGACGGAAGCGCACTGACGGCGAAAGACGTCGCTTACTCGATCGCCGCTCGCGCTGACGAGAAGGTGATTGCATCGACCAAAGGCCGACCGATCATGACACCGAGCCAATGGGTGTCAGCCGTCGCCACCGACGACGTCACCGTGGTGGTGACGACAACAGAGCGGGTCGAGTTTCTCGTCGATCCGCAGCCGGTCCTGATTGTGCCGAACGAATCCTTCGGCAAAGTCAATTTTGCGACAGAGGTGATGGGAACGGGCCCGTATAAGCTGAAGAAGTTCACGAGTGGGACCGGTGTCGATGGGGTCGCGAATGCCGATTACTGGGGCGGCGCGCCGGCGATCGAGACGTTGAGTTTCGCGTTCTTCAAGGACCCTGCGACGGCGACGACCGGACTGCGGAGTGGCCAGGTCCAAGCGCTGTACGACGTTGCGCCAGCCAACGTCGACTCGGTCAGCAAGGTCGACGGCACGGTGGTGAGCGGGTCCGGCACCTACGCGTTTTGGTGGATTTTGCAGATGGGCAAGGCCCCACTCGATGATCCCGAAGTCCGCAAGGCGTTGCGCTATTGCTTCGATAACGAAGCGATCAACAACGCGGCATTCAAAGGAAAGGGCAAGCCGCATTCATGGAACCCGTTCAAGTTGTTTCCAACGAGTTCCGGTGCCGATGTCGACACGCCGTACGACCCGGAAAAGACCAAGCAGATGCTTGCCGCTCTCGGCAAGTCCGACATTTCGGTGCCGATCTTGTGTATCGAGGGTTACCAGGACGGCATTGCGGCCGCGCAGGTCATGCAGGAATCCTTCAAGAAGGCTGGCATCAAATGCGAGGTCGAGGTCGCGAACGCAAAGGATTGGTTGGATCGTACGTACACGAAGGGGACTTGGGAAGGGATCACGTTCAACGCAGGCAACCTGCCGTTCCCCGCAAAAAACTTTTACGACTACCTCGTCAACCCGAGTTGCCTGAAGAGCGCGTACAAGACCGGAGATGTCATTCCCGCCGTTGTCACCTTGTACAACAAGATAAAGGCGACGCCGTTCGAAGCCCCTGAACTGACTGCTCTGATGGCGCAGGCAGAAAAGACAATCGTCGATGACGCAGTTGCGCTGATGGGTTTTGGTGCGGACGTCTCGCTCGTGCTGCCCAAAGGACTGAGTGGAGTCACCACGAACGGTTTCGGTGACGTGTTCTGGAACAAGGCCTCCTTTGCGTGACGAATGACGTTGCCATAGCGGCGCCTCGACCGCCTCGGCACGCTGCGCCCTCAATGTGGAGGGCGCGGCTGGTTGGAGTGCTGAGCCAACTGAGCCAACTGATCGGCGTGCTGGTCGCAGTGTCCCTGCTCACCTTCCTGCTGCTCAATGCTCTACCCGGCAGTGCAGCTGACTCGCGCATCGGGCCTCTCCCCAACTTCTCTCCGGAGCAGCGCGCAGAATTGATCAAGTCGTTAACCAAGGAGCTTGGTCTGGACAAGCCGTTGTGGGAGCAGTACGTAATCTGGGTCGATCACGCAGCGCACGGGGATTTCGGTCTGAACTATCAAGGCACGCCTGTCCGGTCGGTGGTCGCGCAGCGTCTTCCAGCGACCCTCGAACTCGGATTGGCCTCGATCGTGGTGAGCACGCTCGGTGCGCTCGCGGTGTCGCTGCTTGCGTTTCGGACGCGATGGCGAATTCTGCGCAACGCGATTCAAGGGGGAGCAACAGTCTTGCTGGTCGTGCCGGCGTTCTGGCTGGGTTTGCTCCTGGTAATCCTGTTCGCGGTGCGCCTTGGTTGGCTCCCATCGGCCGGCTTCACTGCAATCAGCGACGACCGGGTTCAGAATCTGAAGTTCCTCATTCTGCCCATGCTGACGCTGGCGCTGCCACAGTTGGCCTTGTTTTTCCGCTACCTCAATGCCGGGCTGCGCGACACTGCCTCGGCATCGTACGTGACTGCTTCACGCGCCCGCGGGCTCAGCGAGCGAGGTGTGGCATACCGGCACATCCTTCCGAACGCAGCCTTGCCGACGGTCACCGTCGTGGGTCTCGTCGCCGGATCGTTGATCAGTGGATTGGTGATCGTCGAGTCGGTTTTCAGTTGGCCAGGTCTCGGGCTGTTACTCGTCGACAGCGTCAACCAGAAGGACTACAACACAGTTGCAGCAATCGTCTTGTTGACCGCAGTTGCCTATGTCGTCGTCGCCTTCTTCGTCGACGTGCTGTACCGCTTCTTGGATCCTCGCACTCGGCGTCGCGCATGACCGATACGACCGTTGCACCCAAAATCGTCACTGCGACGGTCACCGGGCGAGCCTGGAGGATGATCCGCAGTCAACCCGTGCCGCTGATCGTCGGTGTCGGGATTCTGCTCCCTTTCCTCGTGTTCGCCGCGTTCCCCGGGCTGCTCGCTCCATATCGACCGTTGTCGATCATCGCCAAGCCCCTTCTTGGGCCGTCCCACAAGTACTTGCTCGGCACCGATGAGATCGGTCGTGACCTGCTCAGTCGGTGCATTTACGCAGCTCGGACCGACATTTTTGTCAGCCTTGCTGCTGCGTTTGTGGCGTTCACGGTTGGTACTGTTGTCGGGTTGTTCTCCGGCTATGTGGGTGGACGCTCCGACACGTTCACGATGCGCGTCATTGATGTGTTCTTGTCATTCCCGACGATCGTGCTCGCGCTATTCTTGATCACCATCTTCGGTCGCGGCCAGTGGGTGCAGATCCTTGCGATCGCTTTAGTGATGATGCCGTCGACCGCTCGGTTCAGTCGTGGAGAAGGTTTGGTCCTGCGCCACCGGGGTTACGTCGAAGCAAGCCGCATCTCGGGAGGCTCGCGCCTGCAGATCCTGCGAAGGCACGTCCTCCCCAATTCGCTGCCGACAATGCTCGTTGCCGCCAGTGTTCTCGCCTCAAGTGCTGTGCTCATCTCGGCGTCGCTCAGCTATCTCGGGCTTGGCGCTCAACCACCCGACCCGAGTTGGGGCAACATGCTGCGATCAGCGTACGCGCAAGTTTTCGACGCTCCGTGGTACGGCGTCGGGCCCGGCGTAAGCATCTCAGTCGTGGCTGGCGCCTACGTCCTCATCGGCGAGGGCCTACGCCGAAAGTTCCGCAGTGACCGAAACCTCGGGAGCTTCAGCCGTGCAGTCGGCGGACTGTGATGGTGACACCGGACGCCGGCGGGGCGCTCGAAATCGAAGGACTTTCCGTCGACTACGCCGTGGGGGGACGACGTTTGCGAGCCCTGAACGATGTGACCTTAGAAATGCCGGCAGGGCACCGGCTCGCCGTGGTCGGCGAGTCCGGATCCGGCAAGAGCACACTCGGACTCGCGCTGATGGGACTCTTACCCAAAAACAGCGAGATCCGTGTCAGGTCGGTCCGCCTCGATGGCGAAGTAATCGACCAGTCGTCCACTCGCCTGCGTGCCCTGCGCGGCGCCACGATGGCGATGGTCTTCCAAGATGCCAAGGCTTCTCTCGACCCGGTCCGCACCGTCGGTAGCCAAATCGCAGAAGTCCTGCGTGTCCACCGTGTGGTCCCGCGACGCCAGATCGGCGACGAGGTCGAACGTCTGCTCGCGTCGGTGGAGATCAAACGCCCGAGTGTCGTCGCCGGACAATACCCCCACGAACTATCCGGTGGCATGCGCCAACGCGCGATGATCGCAGCCGCTCTCGCTGGCAGACCGGCGCTGCTCATCGCCGACGAACCAACAAGCGCCCTCGACGTCACGACCCAGGCCACCGTGATCGACCTTCTTCACCGGCTTAACGACTCCGGTGCGATGAGCACGATCCTGATCACCCACGATCTGTCCCTCGTCGCCGGATTCGCCGACAGCGTCTGTGTGATGTACGGAGGCGAGGTGGTCGAGATCGGTCCAGTGGAACGCGTCTATCTCACGCCGATGCATCCATACACCAGAGCGCTGCTCGACTCGATCCCGAGTCTTGTGGATGCTCGAACGGCGCTCCTCGGGAGCATCCCGGGGTCAATGCCGGACCTGACCAAACCCGTCACCGGCTGCGTCTTCGAGCAGCGATGTGCGGTCGGCCGCGGCCGGGATCGGTGCCGAACAGAACCGCCTCCGATGGATACCGTGCCCAGCGGCGGACAGGTGGCTTGCCACTATCCGGGCGAGCGGCCCGAAGTATCGATGAACGAAGTGGCTGGACCAGTTGGCAGGCATTTCGGGTCATCGAGCGTCGTCGAAATGAAGTCGATCGTGAAGACCTTCGGTCGCGGCGGCGCACGCCGGAGCAAGACCGTTGCCTTGGATGACGTTGACCTCCACATCGGGCATGGAGAGTCGGTGGGGATCGTCGGCGAATCCGGTTCCGGTAAGACAACCCTGGCGAGAGTGCTAATCGGGCTCGAGTCCGCAGATTCCGGAACGACATCGATCGCACGGCACGATCACCTGGCGCCGGTCGAACGGCTCCCCAAGAATTTTGCCCAATTCATCTTCCAAGATCCCGGTGACAGCCTTGACCCGCTGATGTCGGTCGGCGAAATCATCAGTGAGCCTCTGGTCCTACGCGACGGGGGCCGAGCTGGACGCTACCGTCCCCAAGTGGCGTCACTGCTCGAAGACGTCGGCCTGCAAGCGTCGATGGCTGACCGGCGGCCCCTCGAGCTCTCCGGCGGACAACGCCAGCGCGTTGCGATCGCTCGTGCGCTGTCCACCAAACCAAAGGTGATCATCGCAGACGAAGCAGTCGCCTCACTCGACATGTCCGCCCGGGGGCAAATTCTGAACCTCCTTGCCCGTCTGCAAGCCGAGCACGGGTTCGCATACCTGTACATTTCCCACGACCTGTCCATGGTGAGGCACGTCTGTGATCGAGTCGTCGTCATGTACGCGGGCCGAGTGGTCGAGACGGCTGACGCCGACACCTTGTTCGTCGAACCCCGCCACCCATACACCCAAGCGCTGATCTCTGCTGTTCCCGTGCCCGATCCAACCATCGAACGCGGGCGTCGCCGTCTGTTGCTACGCGACGACCCGCCCGACTCGTCGACGTCAGACGTCGGCTGCGCCTTTCGATTCCGATGCCCGCTCGCTCGCGAGCGATGCCAGCTCGAGCGACCGGTCCTTGACCCTGCCAGCAGTCACGGCGTTGCATGCCACTTCGCCGACGAAGCTGCAGCATTGTTCGGCGCGTTGCGGCTTTCCGCCATGCCGGCTGAACCGCATCCGACAATGCTCAACGGAGGGCCATGACACAGACCAGAGTCGCCCTTGGCGACGGACTCGAGGGTCGTGCAGTCATCGTGACCGGAGGCGCCAGCGGCATCGGTCGGGCGACGGTGCACGCAATGGCCGCCGCTGGTGCCAGAGTTGCCGTGGTCGATCGCAACGCCGACGGCGTGCTCGATACGATCAACCAAACCGACGCACCCGATCGGCACCTCGCCCTACCGTTCGACCTCGCCGACGTCGCTGCGATCGATGGTGTGGTCGCCCATGTCCTGGAAGTCTTCGGTGATCTCTGGGCCCTGGCGCACGTCGCCTCCGTGCTGCGCCGCCAGCCCCTCGACGAGGTCACCGAAGCGGACTGGGACCTTCAGCACGACGTCAATTTGAAGGCGTCATTCTTCCTCAACCGAGCTGTCGGACAGACACTCGTAAGCCTGGGCCGCGGAGGAAGAATTATCAACTTCACGTCCGCTGCGTTCCTCACCGGGGCGTTGTCGGGCAGCGACGCATACGTCGCGAGTAAGGGTGGTGTCGTCTCGATGACGCGCAGCTTCGCCAAAACCTATGGACCCCACGGCATCTTGGTCAACTGCGTATCGCCGGGCCAGATCGACACACCGATGCAGCACGTCGGTAATCCCGCAGAAACCGTCGAATCAGCGATCCAGGCATGTCCGTTGCACCGAATGGGACGCCCGGAAGAACTCGCTGCTGTCGTGGTCTTCCTCGCGTCGAACAATGCCAGCTTCGTTCACGGCGCCACGATCAACGTCAGTGGCGGATCGAGCCTGTACTGAACACGGCAGCAAAAGCACCCCAAACTGTTCGAACACCTCCGAGTCCACTATGGAACTGATCACTGCCGGGGCCGCCGAACACGCTCAAAGAAGTGTCGCTGGCGCGCTCGCTCGCCGAGGTTTTCTACCAGGCGACCGTCTCGGACTCTGTGTTCCCAGCTCGGCGTCGCTGCTGCATGTCATCGGTGGAGCGCTCCGATCCGGCATCATCCCGGTCGTGGCAAATAACCAACTAATCGCCGAAGAGCGTGACGTGATCCGAACCGACGCCGACGTTCGCGAGTGGTACGACGACGAGATCGACCTGCAAAATCTGTTCGACGGCCCCACGGGCCACCTCTCGGCGATACCCCTGGGACGCCCGATGCACTACACATCCGGCACCACAGGACGACCAAAAGGCGTCTGGAGCGGGGTGCTTGACGAGGTGGACGCAGCCCGTCTCTGGGGGGAGGAGCAACAGCAATGGGGTTTCGCCAGCAACGACGTTCACCTCGTGTGCTCCCCATTGCAGCATTCGGCACCGATCCGGTTCGCGCTCGGAACGCTGCTGGCCGGCGGCAGCGTCTTGATCCCAGGCGTGTTCGCCGTCGATCGCATCACCGCAGCCGTCCGCGACCACCAACCGACCACTACCTTCTGCACTCCCGCTCACCTTCAGCGTCTCGACGAGGCGGGATCGCTCAGCTCGTTCGCCTCACTGCGCCTCGTGGCTCACGCAGGCGCGCCTTGCGGGGAGGCGTTGAAGCGACGGGCGATCGACCTGATCGGCGCGGACACGTTGTGGGAGTTCTACGGATCGACCGAAGGGCAGTTCACGATGTGCTCGGGCAACGAGTGGCTTGAACGCCCCGGCACCGTTGGTCGGGCTCGTCCCGGCCGCCGCATCGAGGTCGATGACGACGACCTCGTTTGGTGCCACACCCCGACGTGGGCGAAGTTCACATATTGGGGTGATCCTGAACGAACGGAGGCCGCATGGCGCAACGACGCCTTTACTGTTGGTGACCTCGGGCGACTGGACCCAGACGGGTACCTGTACCTGGTCGGGCGGCGAAGCGACCTGATCATCTCCGGTGGGATCAACGTTTACCCTGCGGAAGTGGAGGCTGTGCTAGGTCGTGTCCCCGGCGTGGTCGATGTTGTCGTATTCCCCCGTTCGGACGAGCGATGGGGGCAACGGGTGTGCGCGGCAGTCGTTGGCAACGTCGATATCACCACGGTCGCGGAGTTCGCAGCCGTCAACCTTGCTCCGTACAAGCGTCCAAAGGAGATCCACGTCGTTGCTGGGATCCCCCGCTTCGGACTTTCCAAAGTTCGGCGAGCCCATCTCGCTGCGGAGCTCGGACTCGACGACTGAAAAGCGCTTGATCGCGCACGGCCGCAAAGCTATACTGGAAACGTTATCAGGACGCGGCTTAACGTCGCGGAGTAAAGGGGTCTCATGAGCAGCATCGCACGGGTCACGCCGCTGACGTTGGAATATCCCGAGCCAAACGACAATGGGGCCCTGCGACGGATCACCCTTTGCCGCCTCGAGACCACGGACGGTATCGTCGGATGGGGTGAGGCGATCACGATGTGGCCAGAAGCCTGCCACGCCACCGAGGTGATGATCGACGGTCTGAGCGACCTCCTCATCGGTCGCGATCCGCTCGACAACAATGTCATCAGCCATGAGATCGCAGCTCGGGCGTGGTGGTTCGGCCCAGAAGGCGTGGCATCGTTCGCCCGCAGCGCGATCGACGTCGCTTTGTGGGACCTTCGCGGCAAAGTAAGCGGACAGTCCCTCCTGACGATGCTCGGTGGCGCCGCGCAGGAAAGGGTTCCAGTCATTGCTTCGACGCACGCGTTTCTTCCGAGCTTGGAGGCCGAAGCCGAACGGCACGCTGCGTATACGGATGCGGGCTTTCACGGTTTCAAAATTGGGCTCGGCAAAAAGGGTGAGGCGAGGGTGGGATACGAGTTCGATCGCGACGTGCAGTTCATGAAGCTGCTCCGCGAGGCCGCAGGCGACGGACCGGCAATCATGTTCGATCGCGGTCAGCACCTGAAATGGGATGTCGGCCACGCTGTCAAACTGACGAGGGCGTGGGAGGAGTACGGTCTGCGCTGGATCGAGGAACCGCTCGAGCCGTGGGATTTCCAAGGATTCCGTCAACTCCGCTCGCATTGCACCAGCCTGGTCGGAACCGGCGAACGTTGCTGGACGACCGAGCAGTACCACCGCCTGATCGCGAGCGGCATCGTCGACGTCGTTGGCTGCGACCCCGGCCGCGCCGGAGGTATCACCGGGTTCCGGGAACTCATCGACGCTGTCGAGCATGCCCAACTTTGGTTCAATGCCCACGCGTGGAGCAGCGCGATCACGAGCGCGGCGAGCCTCGCCTTATCGCTTTCGTCGCATCGCGTCATCTACTTCGAGCTCAAGCCGATCGCCAACCCGATGCAGGACGACCTGGTGACCGATCCGTTCTGGCATCAGAACGGGTATATCAGCGCGAGGACGGGGCCTGGGCTCGGCATCGACGTGGACGAGCGTGTCGTCGAGAAGTACCGGATCAACCGATGACGGTGCGGCTCTCCTGCAACGACTACGCCTGGCCCGCTCTCACTCATCGAACAGTGCTTTCGATTATCCACGACCTGGGGTTCGAGGGTGTCGACATCGGCCTGTTCGCCGACGCAACCCATGTGACGCTCTCAACGGTGCGCGCGGATCCGAAGCGGCGCGCCGCAGCGGTACGCGCCGACGTGGACAACGCAGGACTGGTTGTGGCCGACGTTTTCTTGACCTCGAGCCTCGAACTCGATCGGCTCACCCCGACCAGTCGCCACGACGGCGACGTTGAGGAACTCCGTCAAATATTCGCCGCGACTTTGGAATTCGCCGGCGCCCTCGGAGCGTCAGGGGTGACACTGTTGCCCGGCGTCGTCGCGCCCGGACAATTACTCGAGGGAGCTATCGACCAGGCTGCGGAGGGGCTGGCAGCCCTCGTGGAAATGGGCGCCGAGCGCGGTTTGGCTGTCTCCGTCGAGCCCCATTTCGGATCGTGCATCGAAACTCCAGAGGCGACCATGCAACTGCTCGACCGCTGCCCAGGACTGACGATCACCCTCGATCCATCGCACTACGCTTACACCGGCAGCACAGCCGAACAGATGACAGTGGTCGCGTCGCGCACACGCCACGTTCAGATCCGTCCGGCCGGGCTGGGAGTGATGCAGTGCAAGGTGCCGGACAATCAGGTCGAACTGCGCGTTCTACTCGCCGCGCTGCACCGAAACGGATACGCCGGCTGGATCGCGAGCGAATTCGTGTGGATGGACAAATGGAACTGTGACGAGGTCGACAACACGGCCGAGAGTAAACGTCTGCACGATCTGTTGAGCGAGCTACTCGTTGAAGTGAACTTGTGAGCAGGCTCCGGATCGGCGTGATCGGCGCCGGGGTCTGGGCACAAATCTCGCACATCCCAACCCTGCTCGAACGTTCCGACGAGATCGAGCTCGTCGGCGTTTGCCGGATGGGCACCGACGAGCTACAACGCATCAAAGACAAATTCGGTTTCTCGATGGCGAGCGAGGACTATCGAGATGTGCTCGATGCTGGTGTGGATGTGTGTATCGTGTCCAGCCCGGTCGGGTTCCACAGCGAGCAGACACTCGCTGCACTGGAGGCCGGCGCTCACGTGCTGGTCGAGAAACCCGTGACCGTCGACGCAGCGGACTCTTGGAAAATCGCTGCCACAGCTGATCGGCTAGGAAGGCATGTGGTGGTGGCGTTCGGATGGAACTACCTGCCCACCTTCGTTGCTGCCCAACAGCTTTGGGCGGTCGGTGGAATCGGCACGATCGAGCACGCGATGGTGCACATGGCTTCGGGGACTCGCCAGCTGCTCGCGGGCACGTCGCTGCACTCGGCCGGTCCCACCGAGGAGGTGGTCGACACCCGTACGTGGACGGACCCGACGATCTCCGGAGGAGGATACGGGCAGGCACAACTGGCGCACATCCTCGGATGGGCACTTGGCCTGACCGGTCTGCGCGCCGAACAGGTCTTCGCGCTCGGATCACAACCCGACGGCGCCCCGGTCGAGCTCCACGACGCCTTCTCGATCAGATTCCGCGGCGGCAGTACAGGGTCCGTCAGCGGCGCTTCGTTCCACAGTGGGAGCCAGAACGACCGCCATCAATACGAGATCCGTTTGTTCGGATCCGAGGGACAGCTGCACGCCGACCTTGAACGTGATCGCCTTTGGATGTGGCGCAGTGACGGTAGCGAGCACAACGTGGATTTGCCTATCAACGCCGGCGCCTACGATTGTCGCGGACCCGTGCACACGTTGCTCGATCTGGCCCAAGGCCGCGACGTCGTCAACCGCTCGCCGATCGAGTTGGGCGCACGCACTGTGGAGATCCTCGCAGGCGCCTACGCGAGCATGCGTTCTGGCCAACTCGAACGAGTCAGCAACTGACATGGAACGACTCTGTTTCACACTCGATCTGTTTCCGGGCACAGAAATCGAGTACGACCGTTTGCACGCCGACGTCTGGCCCGAACTCGCGAAAGCGATCGCCGATGTCGGCTACCGAAACTACACGCTGTTCCGGCGCGGCCCACATGTGATCTGCTACTGCGAATGCCACCCTGACGTCGCCACGGTCTCGGGCCTGATGGCCGAACGCTATCAAGCCTTGACCGATCGATGGAACGTAGTGATGGAGCCTTTCATCGAACGAATCACCGGTGACGACGGCGAACTGGTCGACTACCCGCTCTGCTGGCATCTACCCGAGGAGAACCATTCGTGACGCTCACACAAGTCACCGGGGCCACGCTGCGGACCGAGGACTACCGAAACGACCCGTACCCGGTCTGGAGGCGAATGCGTGACGAGCATCCTTTGTTCTACGACGACATCGCCCAACGATGGATCTTGACGCGCTACGACGACGTGATGTCTGTTCTCGGTCAACCACAGGTCTATTCAGCTCGCACCTACCAAGAGCGGTTCCGGCCCGTGTTCGGGCGAACTCTCGCCGAATTGGATGGCCCCCAACACATCCGAGAACGAACGATAGTTGCGCCGGCGTTCGTTGGGAAAAGCCTGGACGGTTATCGGCCGTTCATCGACGGACAAGTCGCCCATCTCGCCCGCACGCTCGCTGGCCGGAAACGCTTCGATCTTGTCGACACGATCACGAGCCAGCTCCCGCTACGGGTGATCTCGGCGCTCCTCGGTTTTGCCGAGGAGGACGTCACGTTGCTGTTTGAGGTCGGCAACGACATCCTTGCCGGCCTCGCTGATGTCCCAGAACTGCGAACAGCAGGGGCCGCTGCGCATCGGCGGCTTGCCACGCATCTCGAACCTGTTATTGCTGATCGCCGTGAGCGACCGAGGGCGGATCTGATTTCCAAGATCGTTCACGCCGAATCGAACGGCGAGCGCCTCACGAGCGAAGAAACGTGTTCGTTCATCAGTTTTTTGCTCGCTGCCGGCGGCCCAACCACAGACATGGCCATTCGAAACTTCTGGTGGGCGCTGCTGACGCAACCCGAGGAGCTCGACGCGAGCCGTCGCGACCCTGCTCGGATCCAGCGGGCGTTCTCGGAATCGCTTCGGCGCGATGGTCCGATCGTGTACGAGGACCGGCGAACGAATATCGATGTCGAGTGGTACGGCACGCTGATCCCCGCTGACACGGACATCCTGGTTTGCCTCGGCTCGGCAAACACCGATGACAGTGTCTTCAGAAATCCCGAGACGTTCGATCCCGATCGAGCGGACTTGCTGATGGGCACTGAACGCAAGCCGGGACATCGCATCGCCGGTGTCGCAGGACACCTTGCGTTCGGCCTCGGTAGTCACTTTTGCATGGGGTACCAGCTCGCAAGGGTCGAGGTCGTCACTGCAACAGAACAACTATTGTGTGCGCTCGGCGCGGTCACGCTCAGCAGCCCGCAAACACCACGCATCAACTGGTTCGAGCGCACCGTTGGTGCCCTTCCGGTAGAGCTTCGGTGACCGCTGTTAGGCCGAATACCGTTCAGTTAGGTGGTCGTCGCTAAACAGCCACGACCCAACCGCTTCCGTACCAACGGCGACCCCGTAGTGCGCAACAAGCGCTCGTCGCAGTGTCCGCTCGATCGGCTGGACCTTCACTTCGAAGCGTTGCGTCAGATCCTCGCGATCTTCAGCATCGGACAACATCACACCCCATAAGAGCTCCCAACTGTCCAAATACTTTTCACTTCGCGAAGGAAATCCGGCTGCGAGCAGTCGATCGGCGACGCTTTGTCGCGGCGCGCGCAGCGCGGGACAAGCCATGCAGCAACGCTCGGCAATCCCCGCACCCGGAACCGGCGTTTTGCGTCGCTCGCTGCCGAGATCGCTCGCCGCCGAGATCGGATACGGCCAGCGACACAAGTCGCCTCTGCGACCTATCGTGCCGGTCAGATGGACCGCACGAGGGTCTTTTGCTGGAACCCCCCGCATGTAAGGCCTGCTCACGTCGTGGGTGATAGTCACCGGTAGAGGACGAGTCGTCAGACACTGTCACCCACGATGACTCTCGCCGGAAACCGTGTTGCGCGGCGATCTCGAATGGCGCGACCTTCGATGCAACCAAGGAATC
>JAYTOM010000118.1:0-7217 GCA_043747765.1 Actinomycetota bacterium | reverse complement strand
CGAAGGTCTGCTTCAACCACTGCGGCGGCTTCCGCTGGCGCCGAACCGAGTCCAACGCCTTCTCGGCGGCGAGACCGTCTGCGTGCAGATGGATCAGGGTGACAGCCAGAGTGGTGACAGGGATACCGTCGACCACGTACCTGTCGGCGTTCGTCAACCTTCGCGACCAACGAATTGCGACGCCTGCCGGCGATCTGTCATGACCGTCCACCGGTATGACGATCTGGAGGGTCGTCGTGGTTGCAAATCCATCGAGGCGATGCAACCTCGCAGCGGCGGGGCCAGACAGCAACGCCCCACTCGTGGCGAGGGTCGCCGCCATCGCCCGCTGATGCCACGTCTCCGGCGATCCGACAAGCAGAATCACGCCGGCCGAGTAGCGCCGCCACAGGTTGTTTCTGATCATCCGCTGCTGCTTCTCCCAGCTGAAGGCCGAGCTACGGAGCTGTCTGTCCGATGCCGCACCGTGCTGTCGACCGAACAGAACCGCCGCCCTTTTGTCCGCTGTCATCTCTTCTGTTCGTTTGACGGTCACGCCTACTGAGTGCTTCGAGATCTCGAATTCGGAAAATTTGGCCGGGCCGCGCTGTCTCATGATCCGCCTCTGCCGATCCTGCCCGCTGCTGGCAGCATTCGTCGATGAACTCCGTTGCTCGTCCTGTGCAGAACTTGTTCGACCTGTCCGGCAAGGTCGCGATCGTCACCGGTGGAAGCCGTGGTCTCGGTCGTGAGATGGTGCTCGCCTTTGCCGCTGCCGGGGCCGACGTCGTCATCGCCAGTCGCAAGATCGAGAACTGTGAAACCGTGGCGAGCGAGGTGCGCGCGATCGGGCGTCGAGCCCTTGCCGTCGCATATCACGCGGCGTCATGGGAGGGCGCCGACAGACTCGCCGATCAGGTGTATGCCGAGTTCGGAGCCGTCGACATCCTCGTCAACAACGCCGGCATGTCCCCGCTGTACGAATCGGTCGAGGCAATCACAGAGGACCTGTACGACAAGGTGCTCGGCGTGAACCTGAAGGGCCCGTTCCGACTGTCCGCCAACGTCGGGTCGCGCATGGCCGCCGGCACCGGTGGATCGATCATCTTCGTCTCGTCGGTCGCCTCGCAACGTCCGAGCCCGAACGAGGTCATCTACGGCGCCGCCAAAGCCGGCGTCAACAACCTGACGATCGGGCTGGCGCGCACGTTCGGGCCGACCGTGCGGGTCAACTGCATCGTGCCCGGACCGTTTCTCACCGACATCAGCAAGTCGTGGGATCTGGAGGCATTCGCCCGCAATGCCACGTCCGGATTCGCGCTGCAACGCGGCGGGGAGCCGCACGAGGTCGTCGGCGCTGCGCTGTATTTCGCCAGCGACGCGAGTAGCTACACCACTGGCGCGTTGTTGAACATCGATGGCGGACCGCGCTGACCAGGGTCACCGAGCAACTGATCAGCGAACCTTGCGAACCTTGCGGACCTTGCGGACCTTGCGGACCTTGCGGACCTTGCGGACCTTGCGGACCTTGCGGACTTTCGGAATAGTTGTGCACGCAATAATGTTGGAGAGGCCATGAGGATCACGATCCAGAAGCCAGAAGACCGATTCGTCACCGACATCGGGTGGCTGGACTCGAAGCATTCGATGAACTTCGGTGACCACTACGACCACGATCATCAGCAGCACGGTTTGCTGCTGGTCAACAACGATGACATCGTCGCCCCCAGCGCAGGTTTCAACACGCACGGACACCGCGATATGGAGATCGTGACATGGGTCCTCAGCGGCGAGGTGGCCCACAAGGACAGCGAGGGCAACAGTGGCGTGCTGTATCCGGGCCTGGCCCAGCGCATGTCCGCCGGAAGCGGAATCCGCCACAGCGAGATGAACCCGAGTCCCGACACCCCCGCCCACTTCATCCAGATGTGGGTGCTGCCCGACACGAACGGCATCGAGCCCGGGTATCAGCAGCTCGACATCAACGCCGAATTGGCCAAGGGTGGAATCGTTCCGATCGCATCCGGCCAGGGCCACGATGCAGCCATCTCGATCCATCAACGCGATGCCGTCCTGTGGGGTGCTCGGTTGCAGCCCGGCGCATCCGTGACGCTGCCTGACGACCCACACGTGCACACCTTCGTGGCCCTCGGGTCAGCCGACATCGAGTCCGGTCAGCATCTCGCCAAGGGTGCCGCAGCCCGAATCAGCGGCGGCGGCGCACAGCGTGTCACAGCGGGCGACGACGGTGCCGAGCTGCTGGTCTGGGCCACGGCCTGAACCACGGCGGAGCGCCCGTCGTACACCTCCGACCATCGCGCCATTGACGTCACGTGACCTACGCTGACGCCAATGGAGATGCACTACGCCACGATCTGGGAATCGATTGCTGATGAACTCGGCGATCACACTGCGCTGATCCACGGCGAGATCCGCCGCAGCTGGACCGCGTACGACCGGCGGTCGGCTCGACTGGCCGCCGCCTTCGTCGCTGCCGGTCTCGGTTCGGACAGCAAGATCGGGCTGTATCTCTACAACGGCACCGAGTATCTGGAGGCCCAGTTCGCCGGTTTCAAGATGCGCGGCGTCCCGGTGAACGTCAACTACCGCTACCTCGACGAGGAGCTGTGGTATCTGCTCGACAACAGCGACTCCGAGGCGATCGTCTTCCACTCCTCGCTCGGCGAGCGCGTCGCCCGCGTGGCGCCCCGTCTGCCGAAGTTGAAGCTGTTGATCGAGGTCGACGACAGCGACATCAGCGGCAGCACCGGACTCGTCCCTGCCTCGATCCGATACGAGGATGCAATTGCCGACAACGAGCCGATGGAACGGATCGCCCGAAGCGAGGATGATCTGTACATGCTCTACACCGGCGGCACCACCGGACTTCCGAAGGGCGTGATGTACGCACACGGCGGTCACGCCGGCGGCCTGGTGCAGAGCAGTTTCCCGTTGCTCGGTGTCGCTGCCCCGACCGATGCGTCACTGATCGCCGGCATCGTCGGCAACGCATCGCGCACCGGCAACGCTGTCGTCAGCGTGCCGGCGTGTCCACTGATGCACGGCACCGGCATGTGGCTCGGGGCGATGGCACCATTGTTGATGGGCGGCACGATCATCACCCTGCAGGCTCGGTCGCTCGACAGTGACGAGTTGCTCGACGTCGTGCAGACCGAACGCGCAACGAACATCGTGATCGTCGGCGACTCGTTCGCCAAGCCGATCGTGCAGGCCCTCGAACAGGCTGTCGCTGCTGGCAAGCCGTACGACACGAGCAGCCTCAAGATCATCGTCTCGTCCGGCGTGATGTGGACATCCGAGGTCAAAGAACTGATCCTCGACCTGATTCCGCAGACGATGCTGCTCGATGCGATGGGCTCCACCGAGGGCACGATGGGCATGCAGATCTCGATGAAGGGTCTGCCTGGCGAAACTGCGCGGTTCTCCACGTCGCCGACCACCAAGGTGTTCACCGACGACGACCGCGAGGTCGCGCCGGGATCGGACGAGGTCGGCATGGTCGCAGCGGGCGGCAACGTACCGCTCGGCTATTACAAGGACGAAGCCAAGTCAGCGCGCACGTTCCGGGTCATCGACGGTCTTCGTTACTCGTTCCCCGGTGACATGGCCAAGGTCAATGCGGACGGGTCGTTGGAGCTCCTTGGTCGGGGCAGCCAGGTGATCAACACCGCTGGCGAGAAAGTCTTCCCCGAGGAGGTGGAAGAGGCGATCAAGCGCGCCGCCGGCATTCTCGACTGCCTGGTCATCGGCCTCGACGACGACAAGTTCGGCCAAGCCGTCACTGCAGTCGCCTCGCTGGCCGAGGACGAGACGACGACCGAGGCTGCCGTCATCGCTTCGGTCAAAGCCGAGTTGGCCGGCTATAAGGCGCCGAAGCGCGTCTTCTTCGTGGACGAGGTACCACGTGCCCCCAACGGCAAAGCCGATTACAAGGCCGCCAAGCAACTGGCCCTCGACGCGCTCGGCAAGTAACTGCTACGCAGGATCGGCTACGGCAGCAGTTTCTCGCGAAAGAAGTCGATGACGCGCTTCACCGATGGATCGTCGCGTTCTTCGGTGAGCACACTGTGGTCGCGTTTGTGCACGCTCGGCAGCTCGATGGCCACGAACTGATCACCGATCAACGTTCGCAACGTGGCGAACCGGTCGCCGACCGCGCGGTCTTCGGTGAACCGGAGCCCGAGCACTTGACAGCCATCGGCGGCACGTTGCTGGACGACCAGTTCGTCATCGGGCGAGAGGTTGAGGTCTGCACCGCGAGCCTTGCCGAGCGAGAACGGCATCGACGGCTGACTGAGCACAGGTGCGACGACGATGTCATCGACCATCATGCCCAGCGCGAAACCACCGCTGAAGCACATGCCGATCGCGCCGACGCCCGGGCCACCGAGTTCGATGTGCAGCGACCGGGCGAGGGCTCGCAGCCAGGCGATGATCGGCGACGTCTTGTGCAGCGCCATGTTCGTGAACTCCTTGGAGACACAGACCTTGGTCAGCGACTGGATCGCATAACCGGTCGACATCGCCCTTCCGGGGGTTCCGACGAGCGACGGCATGACAACGGTGAAGCCGGCATCGACCACCTCGTCGGCGAATGCAGTCACCTTCGGCGTGATGCCGGGTATCTCGTGGACGACGACGACTGCCGGCCCGGTGCCGCGCCGGTATGTGTCACGGGTGAATCCAGCTGCCGTGAACGACCCTTTCGTCCAGCCCTCGAGCACGTCAGTCACGTCGTTCACGTCAAGCTCCTCATCGCAGTCAGCGCACGGTCGGCCAGCATCTCGACGGCATTCGACCGGTCGTCGAGTGTGTCCACCTGATCACCCATCACGCCGGCACGATAGCGAGCCCGCACGCCCTCGCTGATGATCGCCAGACGCCAACAGGAGAACGCCACGTAGTACCCGATGTCGCTCAGATCACGGCCGGTCCGTGTCGCGTACCGTTCGAGCACGTCGGCGTATTGAAGGAACCCGCCGGCGGGCGTCGGGTCGCTCGTGCTCAGCATTCCCTGATCGCCGTCGCTCCAGTACACACCGAGGTAGCCGACGTCGGCCAGCGGGTCGCCGAGCGTGCAGAGTTCCCAGTCGAGCACCGCCGAAATGCGGCCGAGCTTGACGTCGGTCAGGCAGTTACCGAAGCGGTAGTCACCGTGCGCGATCGACACGCCGTGCTGCTCGGGCATCCGCTGCCCGAGAATCCGCCCGACCTCGTCGATTGCAGGCAACTCGCGCATCTTGCTGTTCTCCCACTGCATCGTCCAGCGCCGGACCTGCCGTTCGATGTAGCCGGTGCGTTTGGCGAGACCGCCGAGTCCGACCGCGTCGATGTCGACCGCGTGCAAATCGGCCAGGACGTCGACGAGATGTTCGCTGGCCGGTACGCGGAGTTCCATCGGCAACAGCACCGCCTTCGCCGCACTGTCGAGTACATCACCTTCGGCCAGACTCATCACATAGAACGGGGCCTCGTTGACCTCGGCATCTGTGCACAGGCCAAGTGCCTCGGGCACCGGGACGCCGGTCTTGCCGACTGCCGCGATGATCGTGTATTCACGGGCCATGTCGTGCGCAGTGGCCAACACATGGCCCGTCGGGGGCCGCCGCAGAACGAACGACCAACCGTTCGCGTCGGTGACCCGGAACGTCAGGTTCGACCGGCCACCAGCGATCAACTCGACGTCGAACGGAGCCTCGGCGGCAGCGATGTTGGCCTGCAACCAGGCCGTCACCTTTGGAAGATCGAATCCCTGCATGACGTCCGACCGTACTGCAGCAACGGAATCCGACACGGATTTCGTCGCCTTCGGATCCAGTCCGGGTCAGCCTGGGCGGGTGACGCCGACGACCTTGTCCCAGTGCACGGCTGTGTACGACACGACAGAGCCGGTGTTCGGCGCATGGATCATCGATCCACCACCGACATACAGACCGACGTGACTGATCGGCGAATAGTAGAAGATCAGGTCGCCCGGTTGCGCCTGGGCCTGCGGCACGTGAGGCGTCGACGAAAACTGGCTGGCGGATTGGTGCGGAATACTGACGCCGGCTTGCGACCATGCGTATGCCGTGAGGCCGGAACAGTCGAACGCGACACCCGGCGAGGACCGTGCAAACTGGTACGGCACACCGAGTTGGGCCTGCGCTGCGCTCACTGCGACCGACGCGCGACTGGACACGGGGGGCACGTTCGACGAGCCGGCACTGCTGCCGCCTGACGACGTCCCGCCGCTGTTCGAACTGCCGCTCGAACCCACTTTTGCGCCGGAACCAGACGAGGTCGGATTCCCAGCGTTCGAACTTCCAGAATTGCCGGAGCTGCCCGAATTGCCGGAGCTGCCCGAACTACCGGAGCTGCCCGAACTACCGGAGCTACCGGGCGCCTTGGCGCCGGTCGTGTTGGCCTTGGCCGCGGTCGCCGCTGACGTGGCGGCAGCAGTGGCCGCTGCCTTTGCAGCCGTGGCCGCTGCGGCGGCTTGAGCATCGGCCTGCTGTTGGGCGTACGCGGCCTGTGCAGCCTGGTCCTGACGAAGCTGCTCCTGCTGGATCAGGTCGCCAAGTTTGGCTTTGTCCGTGACGAGTTGGGCCTGCAGGTCGGCGGCCCCCTTCTCGGCCTTGGCCTTGTTGGCGTCTGCGGCAGCGGCAAGGTTGGCTGCGTGCTGCTGCTTGCTCTCCAACGTCTTTTCTTCTTTGGCGAGGTCACTGAGCAACGCTTCGTAATCGTCCGAACTGGCCGCACCGGCATTGACAGCCACCGTGGCGAGGTGCTCACGCTGCAGGCCATCGTCGATCGCTGCAGGATCGGCGAACAGTGGCCCGAGTGCTCCGCTGCCACCACCCATGAATTGTTCGACGGCGACGCTGGCCAATTGACCCTGCAACACACCCAACTCGGCCTGCTGGGCGGCGATGTGCTGCTGCGAAACTGCGATGTCGGCTTCGACCGCGGCCTTGTCGTTCAGTGCGCCGAGATAGGCCTCGTTGTACTGATCGATGTTCTGGTTCTGGCGATTGATCTCGGCGACGACATCTTTGACCTGTTGCTCCTGCTGGCCGACCGAGTCGGCCCACGCAGGCTGGACGGCCAGGGCCGCACCGAACACGGAGATCACAACGCCGAGCGCGAACGGAAAAGTGAAGAGACGACGCATGACGAGAGGGGACCCTACCAAATATTACGGTTGCGTTGCATCGCACCGACAGATCGCTGCCGCT
>JAYTOM010000117.1:0-3847 GCA_043747765.1 Actinomycetota bacterium | reverse complement strand
ACGGCCATGAGCCCATGCCGTTGCGGACCCGATCTGCGGCGCGTTCGCCGAGGGTGAGTTGCTTGTCGAGAAACGCCGGATGGTGACCCCACTTGATTTCGGGCGGGGGGTTGTCTGGGGTTTTGTGCTCATGGCGGCCAACTATAGAACGGGCCCGAACGTGACCGTGGTGAGTGGTGCAGGTCGAATTCGGTGTTGTTGAAGCTCGCGGGTTCGCGAGTTCTCCACGTTGTGCAAGTGATCTTGGTCGCGTTTTCGACGGGCGGCAATGATCGTCGATCTCGAAGGGTGTAATGAAGTTTGAGAGTCCGTGCCGGAGATGTCAGTCGGGCCAAGTCGTTGTGGTGAGCTTGACGTGGTAGCCGAGCTGTTCGAGTTTGACGATGAGTTGTTTGACAACGCCATGCAACTGGTAGAGATCGGAATGATCAACGAGAACAGGCCAGCACCCGGGAGTCCAACACGAGTGCGACATCGATGGCTCGAACACCATCAACGCGACACCGCCAACGTGTGGCGGCGCAGGGTCTTCCGTGGCGCGTCGACCTCACCATCAACCCGCTCAATGGAATGGGACCAACGTCATTGGACGAGCCGGTTGTTGCACAGGGTCGGTGACGTCGTCGCCAATTCCAGCGCAGGGATCCTTGCTGCGACCGCGGTGACGATCTGGGGTTTGGTGGGACTGCTGGCCGGATTTCCGGGCTGATGGCAAATCATCCTGTATGCGGTGACGTCGTGGCGCTGGACACCAGGGCCGTCTCGCCTCGTCAAGACGCCGCAAGAGATGTCAACAGTTTTGTACGCGGCTGTTGACGTGGTTACTCCAATTTGCATCCACGCTCGGCGGCGGGACGCGCGTTAGCGTCCCGCATGTGGGTTTCGACTCGGTATCAGGTTTCGTTCTGCCGGGCACGCAGTCCCAGGTCCGCCGAGACCGGGAATGACAGATCCAGTTGCACCGGAACCTGCGGGCAGCGAACATCACAAGCTTCACGATGCTCTACAGCGGGCAGAGACACATCTTGCGCCGGCGTGGCGGCGTGTGTCCGACGGTGAAGCAAGGTGGCCGGCAAGCGCGGCCGTGTTGGTCGCGCTGGCGTTGCAGATCGCGCTCCCGGAACGGTTGACGCTCGGCAAGACCTGGATCATTCCCGCCGGCGAAGGCGTAGTGCTGCTTGCCCTGACAATCACCAGCCCACGACGGATCAGCGCCCATTCGCCACGCGCACGCGCCATCAGTCTCATCCTGATCGCGGCGATGACTGTCGCCAACGTCAGTTCGGCGACTCGACTGGTGCGCGGACTGATCAACGGAACAGAAGGCACGGACCCGAACAAGTTGCTCGCCACCGGCGCCGCGATCTGGTTGACCAATGTGGTCATCTTCTCCTTGTGGTACTGGGAGTTCGACCGCAACGGACCTGGAGCCCGCGCCGAAGCAACCAACCCGCACCCCGACTTCGTCTTTCCCCAGATGTCTTCGCCTGAACTCGCTCCACACGACTGGCAACCAACCTTTGCCGACTATCTCTACCTCTCGTTCACCAACGCCGCCGCGTTCAGCCCGACTGACACCTTGCCGTTCTCCCACTGGGCCAAAATGATGATGATGATCCAATCAGCGGTATCGCTGATCACCGTCGGTCTCGTCATCGCCCGAGCCGTGAACATCCTCAAGTAGCCGATCAAGAAGTTGACCGCACGCGGGCCACGAACCCGGCCAGCCGCGATCACGAACCCAGACACGTACTTGGCCGATAGCGACACCACCCGACACGGATCGTCCGCGCAGCCTCGGATAGCAACCAGGCCGCTGTCGGCGTAGGACGCCCGCCCGGCGTTCTTGCTCTCCTGGACGTACAGGGTGCCCTCGCCGTTGCCGTCTTTATTGAACACGGATTTCGAACCGTCAGCGAAGGTAACGGTCTTGGTAGTGGGTTTGCGTGGCACTGCCGACCTCCCCGAGCGGCGAGGCTGGCCCAAAATTCCTACGAAGTCACGCAACCAGTCACGCAACGCTCCACGAGACGCGGCGTACGTCTAGGCCGATATCACCTGCTCACGAGCTTCTTGGCGGACGCTAGTGTCCGCCAGAAGCCCCTATGGCGGAAGGGGTGGGATTTGAACCCACGGAGACGCAGAACGCCTCAACGGTTTTCGAGACCGGCCCATTCGTCCGCTCTGGCACCCTTCCGCTGGCCACACTACCGTCCACTACATTGCACCCGGACATCGTTTGTGGACTCAACCAGAGTGCCCAGGTCCCCAATCGATCTCAAGGTGAGCATGACCCTGCCGATGTTCCTCCCATGACCACATCCGACCCCCTCGGCGCGCCTCGCGCTGCATGGGACGTGATCGAGCAGACCTGCACCTCACGATTCACGGGTGAGCTCGCCCTGAAGACTGCTTCGGCGACCACGAACGTGTACATGACCCGCGGTCTGATCTACCTCGCCGAGTATCCGGGCGAGCCGACGCTGATCGACCGATTGCTGGCTGCCGGGGTGATCTCTCCCGATCTTCTCCCGCCGGATTCACCGAACACCGCCAACCTCGATGCGGTGTTCTCGGTCGACCCGATGAACATGCGCGAGCACGTCGAAGCAGTCATCCAACTCGATACGGAGAAGGTGCTGCTGGAGATCGCCGCCGAGACGGTGCTGTCCTTCCAGACCACGATGTATCGCCATCACCCGTCGAAGGTGGACCGTTGGTTCAGCTCGCAACACGCGCGCAGCCAGGCGGTCGCCGACGGGTGTGCGACAGACGCCGGTCTCGTCGACACCACGCGCCAGGTCGAACCGACGCCCGCCCCGGATCATCTGATCCCGCCACTGCGAACCGACGAGTCGGCCACCTTCGTCCCGGATGACGTCGCCGACGCCGTGCGGCGCGCCGTGGACGCAATCGAGACGGCCACCCAAACCCTCGGCCAAGTGCCGAAAGGCTTCGTCCGCGCCCCACGCCCCGACAAGTCCTGATCGCGCCCGTAAGCCCCTCCCCCGCCGACACGATCCACGCCCTCGACCGCTGGCTCCTTCCCCGCTGCCCCTCACCCGCCGGCACGATCCGCGCCCTCGGAGCCGATTTGAGTGGGCCGGGAGCGCGATTCCGCACCGAGGGCGCTGCTCGTGCCAAAAGCGGGTGGCCGACACCGACGCCGAAACGCCCCGAAGCGCCCCGACACCGACGGCGACAGCGACGGCGACGGGTGCAGAAGCGTCGGTCAGATCGATCGGCGGCGGCGGCGGGACGCGAAGAACGCCTTCAGCACTGCGCCGCATTCGTCGGCCATCAGGCCCGTCTCGACGAGGCAGCGATGGTTCAGCCGGGGCTCGGCGAGCAGGTTGAACAGGCTGCCACCGGCGCCGGCTTTCGGGTCGGAGGCGCCGTAGACCACGCGTGGCACCCGGGCCAACACCATCGCACCGGCGCACATCGCACACGGCTCGAGGGTAACGTAGAGCGTGCAGTCGTCGAGGTGCCAGTTGCTGAACACCGCGGCCGCATCACGAATGGCGAGGATCTCGGCGTGCGCTGTGGGATCGCCCGTCAACTCACGCTCGTTGTGCCGGGCTGCGATGACGATGCCCTCGCGCACCATAACGGCACCGACGGGCACGTCGAGATGGGCCTCGGCAAACCTCGCCTGCTGCAGCGCGAATGCCATCGCGGCGATGTCCGAACCCACCGATCGACCGACCATCTCGACCTGATCGGCCTGGGTCGAATCGTCAGTGGTCATGGCGGAGGGTGTGGGATTTGAACCCACGGAAGTTTGCACTTCACACGCTTTCCAGGCGTGCCGATTCGGCCGCTCTCGCAACCCTCCGTGCCGACG
>JAYTOM010000116.1:0-13030 GCA_043747765.1 Actinomycetota bacterium | reverse complement strand
CGGCCCCGGCCTCGGTCGTCTTCGAGGCCGACTTCGTGCCGAGCATGTATGCGCCGCCAGCGGCGAGCACACACACGAGTCCGGCGATGATCTTGATCTTGCCGGATTTGTGGCCGCCCGATTTCTCATCGTTCGCGCCGGGTTCCTGTGCCTTTTTGTCAGCCATGTCATCCGTGTCCTTGCCAACGCCCCGATCCTTCAGAGCTGAGGGTGATGGTCCGGGTGGGGGTGTTCCGGCGCCAGGATCTGGCGCGAGGATCTGGTGCGAGGATCTGGTGTGCTCAGTTCACGCCGAGCTGAGCACGGGTCAACACGGGCGCCAGTGACACCGTCGAGTTGACGACGATCTCCACTCGTCGGTTGCGCGACGCGCCGGCGGTCGTCGCGTTGTCGTCTATAGGCCGGGTATCAGCGTATCCGGCTGCGGAGAGTCGTTGCGGGGGCATGCCGTGCGCGTCGATCAAGTAGCGCAGGACCGACGTCGCCCGCGCGGTCGAGAGCTCCCAGTTTGATGGGTACCGTGAGTTGGAGATCGGGTGGGCGTCAGTGTGCCCCTCGATCGAAATGTCGTTGGGAATGGCCTGCAGGGCAGTTGCTACAAGATCAAGGATCTGCAGTCCCGACGGTTGCAGGTCCGCTTTGCCGGAATCGAACAGCACCTGATCGGTGACGATCGTGACGATCAGGCCGCGGGCGTCAAGGTGGAACGTCAGGTCCTGGCCGATTCCATAAGCGTCCGCGGTCGACTGCAGCATCGCCGCGACGGCCTCCAACGAGTCGGCAGATGCCTTGGCCTTGGCTTTGATTGCGTCCTGATCGGCCAACGCTTGGTCGCCGGGACTCAGCGTCGTGGAGATGGCGACCGTGGTCGTCGTGGTGGTCGGTTCGCCGGAACCACTGCCGACCGGCGGTGTGACGATCAGCGGCGCCAGGCCGGGTGACACAGTGATCGGCACCTCCGCGCCCGAGTTGTCGAGCACGCCGTTGCCGCCGGTGATCGGTCCACCGGCCGCTCCGCCGACCGTCGCTGACTGCGCACCGGACAGCTCCTTCTTGAACGACTCTGCAGCCAGCTCGGCCTTCTTCGTGTCGGTCCGGCCAATCGCGAACAGCACCAGGAACAGGGCCATCAACAGCGTCAGCATGTCGGCGTAGGGAATGACCCACGCCTCGTGGTTAACGTGTTCCTCGTGTTCGTCGTCGTCGCCGTGGTCAGCCACTCGCGGCCTCGCGGATCAGCGCAGCTTGCTTGGGCGATAGGTAGCTGATGAGCATCTCTTCGATCACGCGCGGGTTCTGCCCGCCCTGCACCGCCAGGACTCCTTCGAGCACGAGCTCGCGGCCTTGGACCTCCTGCGCCGACATCCGCTTGAGCCGGTTTGACAACGGCAGCATCACGCCGTTGGCCATGAACACGCCAAGGAAGGTCGCGACGAATGCGGCGGCGATGCCAGCCCCGAGTTTCTCTGGATGGGCGAGGTCGGCGAGCGTGGCGATCAGGCCGATGACCGCACCGATGATCCCGAACGTCGGGGCGAAGATGCCGTACGACTGGCACCAGTCGATGGCCACCTTGTGGCGCACCTTCATCGCCTTGATGTCGGTGCGCAGCACCTTGGCGACGGCGTCCGGGTCGCTGCCGTCGATCGCCAACTGCAAGCCACGTCGCATGAACACATCGTCGATCTGTGTGATCCCGGATTCCAACGACAGTAACCCGTCGTGGCGGGCCTTGCGCGCGAACTCGACGAGGATCCCGATGTTCACTGCGCCATCCGGAACCGTCGGTGGCAGGAGCGCCTTCCTGATCGCTTTGAACACACCACTCGTAGCGGAAATCTCGTAGCTGGCCATGGTGGCGCCGAGCGCCCCGCCCATGACGATCAAGATCGCGGTGATGTTGCTGACGAGGAACACAGGGCTGACGCCGTGGGTGATCGCACCCAGCATCACGCACGCCAGAGCAACGATGATGCCGACGAGTGTTGCGGGCATGGTCAGTTGCCTCCGTTCGCAGCGCGGTCGATCTCGAGGGGACGGTGCGGGTCGTGGGACACGACGACTTGACGCTCGAGGCGAGACGCGAGTGCCAGGACCTGGGCGCGCAGCTCGATCACGAGGCGGATGATCTCCTCTGCCGATTCGGTCACGACGTACTCGGTACCGTTGAACATCTTCACGGTCGTTTCGTGATGACTGTCGAGACGTTCGATGTGATCCGGGTTGAGGTACAGGTGACTCTGGTTCTGGATCCGAGTGAGACGGATCATGTTGGCTCCTTGCTCGCCGACGACGCCCGGCTGATGACGATCCCATTGCGTGCACGACGACTGTTCGCCCAGGACCGTTTCGTGCAACCAGGACCATCAGCCGACCCGACCCCGCGCGATTGCCTGCGTGCAAATCACCGAGGTCTACGGACGATTCCAACCGTGGACGCCGCAGAAGACCTTTCGCACCAGTTGTGGACGATGCGCGAGCTACTCCAGCACCTCGTGTTCAAGCTCGAGGTACAGGCCCTGCTGCTCAGCACCGATCGCAACCGTTGGGTGCCGTTCGCCACAGCCGAGATCGAGGCAACGTTGACCGCGATCGACGAGGTCGAGCAGGCCCGTGCGCTAGCGTCGAAACGGTTGACCTCACAGCGCGGACTACCGAGCAACATCCGCCTGACCGAGTTGATCGGTCGGCTCGGCCCGCCGTGGGACGCGCTGCTCACGCAGCATCGTCTGCATCTGCTTTCGTTGCAGGGCGAGATCGAGGAGATGTCCCGGGCCAACCACGAGATGGCCAAACGTGGGCTGATGCGCAGCCGCGAGCTCATCGCCGCATTCGGTGAGGGTGCTGTCGACGTCTACGATCCCCATGGTGCATCGGTCTCGCTGGTGACCGCGTCGCTCCGCCTCGATCGGACGGTGTGACATGACAGGCCTATCGAGTATCTACACCGCGCTGTCGGGCATGAGCACGCAGCGAAAGGTGATGGACGTCACCGCGCACAACATCGCCAACGCAAGCACTCCCGGCTTTCATCGCCAGCGCGTCGACCTGCGCGCCGTCGGCGGCGCGACGCCCGGTGTGTTCGCCGGCACCGGACCGGGAACCTACGGGGTCGACGTCGCCGACGTCTCACGATCGTACGACGCGTTGTTGGAATCGCGGTCGGTACGCGAGGAGGGGGGCCGGTCTGCGACATCGCTGGCCAGCGCGACGCTCGATCAGCTCCAGGCGACGATGCCCGAACCGTCCGCCACTGGTCTCGCGTCGCAGCTCGATGCGTTCTGGGGCACATGGCGCGACGTTGCCAACCAGCCCGACAGCCTTGCGGCACGGACTCAGCTGCTCGCCAACGCGAACTCGCTGACCTCGTCGCTGCACGCCACTGCTGCTGACGTGACCGCGTTGGCTACGAGTGCAAAGACCGAGGTGGCGCTGCTGGCCACGAGTGTCAACGGCATTGCCGATCGACTCGCGACCTTGAACAAGGCAATGCTGGCGGATCCGACTGCGCTCGATCTGCTCGATCAACGTGATCAGGCCGTCACACAACTCGCCAAGCTGACCGGCGCCGTGGCCCGACCGAGCGGAGGCAACCAGATCGACGTCTATATCGGTGGGCGAGCCATTGTCTCCAGTGCCCAGTCGTACAAGCTCGACGGCGCAGGCGGCACGTTGCGCTGGGTCTCGGACAACCAGGCCGTCAATACACCGTCAGGTGAAGCCGCATCGCTCGCGGCTACCATCACGGATGTCGTGCCGCGTTACACCTCAGCACTCGACACCGTTGCCGCGAACCTCGTCTCGAGCGTCAACGCCCTGCACACCACGGGCTATGACCAGACGGGGACGACGGGACGGCAGTTCTTCGACCCCACAGCGGTCACGGCGAGCACGATCACGTTGTCGACCGACGTGGCCGGCACCCCTGCGAACATCGCCGCCGGTGCACCGGTGCTCCCCGGATCGGTTGCACCCGGCCCGCTCGACGGTGAGCAGGCACGCGCGATCGCCGCCCTCGCCGAAGCAGCGACCGGCCCGGACTCCACGTACCGCGCGATGATCAGTGGCCTCGCCGTGGAGGCAGGTGCCGCCACACATCGAGCCGACCTCCAAGCACAGGTGGCCGACAGCGCCCGCCAGCAAGCCGACAGCGTCGGCGCGGTCAGCATCGACGAGGAGATGGCCAACCTCACCGCCGCCCAGCGCGCGTTCGAGGCATCGGCGCGAGTGATGACCGCGGTCAACGACATGCTCGGCTTCCTCATCGAGCGGACGGCGGTGCACTGATCATGGAGCACTCCCGCAGGAAGGACTTGCCATGCGCGTGACGAGCTCGATGATGTTCAGCAATGCCTTACGCGACTTGAACCAGTCGCTTGGCCGGTTGCAACTGTCGCAGACCCGCCTGTCGACTGGCAAGCAACTGACCAAGGCGTCAGACGACCCGACGGCGGCGACGAACGCGATGACTCTGCGCAAGCAGCTCAACCTCGTCGACCAACGGGCGCGATCGCTCGACGACGCGCAGGGGTGGCTGGACACCGCCGACGCGACGTTGTCGTCGGGCATGGACTTGCTCTCGCGTGCCAAGGAGATCGCCGTGCGCGCCGCCAACAGTGGTGGGCTCACTGATCCGAACGCGCGACTGGCGATGGCAACCGAGCTGCGCTCGATCCGCGCCGACATGCTCGGCGCGGCCAACGCGACGTATGGCACGCGCTCGATCTTCTCGGGTACGGCGCCCGGCGCGGCGTACACCGCTTCAGGCGCTTTCCAAGGCAACGCTGCGGCGGTGATCCGTGACGTCGGGCCGCAGACGAGCATGCCGGTGAACATCACCGGCTCGCAGGTGTTCGGCACGGCCGGCGGGCCCGTCGGCGACATGTTCGAGGTGCTCGATCGCCTTGCAACCGCCGTGTCGAGTGGCAACGACGCGGCAATCGCCACGGAGCACTCCAACCTCGACAACGCCGCATCGGTAATGGGTGCGGCGACCGTCGACATCGGCTCGCGCGCGGCGCGTCTCGAGAATTTGAAGTCGCGCTCTGCCGACCTTCGTCTCTCGCTGGAGACACAGCTGTCGTCGATCGAGGACATGGACCCGGCCGCCACGTTGGTCACCGAGAAGGCCCAGGAGAACGCCTACCAGGCGGCCCTGCAAGCGGCGGCGAAGATCCTCCCGCCCTCATTGCTCGACTACCTCCACTAGCCTCCATATCGTTTATTTAGAGTTTTTGATGGTTGCGCCACGGTCGCCTCACCTAACTAAACGGTATTGCCATTGATCCACCCAACAAAACAATGGAACAAGCTGACGGAACACGAGGAGCCGCCTGACCAATGTTGAACGGCAGCGGGTGGATCCGATCCGCCGCCCCGGCGCGACAACCGCGCCGTCGTGTGCGCAGACGACCTATCCAGGCCAACTCCGCGCACGACAGCGCGAGACTCGGCGCATCCACGACCGCGGCGCCGCGGTCGGCGCGCCCAGCGCGCGCCGTGTATCGACTCGGAGGTCAGCTGCGCGACGCGCTCGACGAATCGGGGGTGCCGGTGTCCGACGTGCCGTCGACCATCACTCGGTTGGATTCGTCGACGGTACCACGCCCGGTGATGAGGCGCTTGCGTTCGGCGTCGATCAGAACCCGGTTGGCGCGGCCTGCGGCCACCCAGACGAGCGCGGCTGCGGCGAAGCTGCGTCCGAGTGCCAGATCGAGGTGCTGCCCTGAGCTTGCAGCGTCGAGTAACGGCCGACCGGTCATCACCGCACACGCAGCGACGGCGAGCAGTAGGCGGTATTTGGCGATGGGCCCGGGCAGCCGCGGCGACGACGCCGCGGCAACAGTCGGCTTCTTCTGCTTGCGGCTCATGACGCAACCTCCGTGGTGCTCGTCGTGCTCGCGGTGCCCCATTCGGCACACGCTTCGACTTCTGCGCCGTGCGCGGCGCGGACCGTGACGCGGACCGAGAGCCGCGCTGTGTTGCCGCGTGTGGTGATGGTGTCGATCAGCTGTTCCGTGGCGGCGATGGCCAACTCGACCTGGCGTCGTGAGGGTGCCGCTGCTGGGGTGCGCTGGGTCACCGAGGTGGTTGCCCGCAACGACGCGAACGCCACCTCCATCCGCTCGAGGCGCGAGGCAACCGTGGAGTCGATCACCGACGGGACGGGGTCGACGGCGGCTGGGACAGCGGTCGGTGGTGTGACTGGTACAGCGGCGACAAGCGCGAGGGCGGCAAGTGCGGGCACGTACTCCGGCGTCGCTCGGGTTTCCACGATCGCCGTCTGGATGTCGGCCTGCTGCATCGCTCGGGCGAACGTATCGATTGCCGACTTCGAGTCAACGGTGGTCGCCGCCCTGTCACGCCATCCCTCGCGTTCTTGGACCGCGGTCTCTTTGACGATCCGTCTGAGCGCGTCCTCGATCGTCTCCTCGTCGGGGACGACGCTCACCTCGACGCCGAGGTCGGATGCGAAGAACCCACCGATGCCGCCACGGCGGATGTGGTTCGCAGCGAGCACGCGTGCCCGTCCGCCGAGCGCGGCCTCGGCTGTCTCGATCGCCTCATCCAGGGTCGCCCCCCGGAAGCGCAACGGCTGCGCCTCCTTGGCGCTCGCGATGTCGGGGTCGGCCGCAGTCACGATGGTGGGGGCGTCCGCTGGATCGCTGAGGGGTTCAGCGTATGGTCGCGTAGGCATCGATGTGCTCCTCGGAGTGGTTGGTGAGTGCGAGTGGTGTGGCGTGCGTGGCTGCGCTGAGATCGATGTGGCCGACCACTTCGATCTTGAGGTGATCGCCGATCTCGGTGTACGAAACCGTGGCCATGCCGTTGATGGCCGCCTTGATCAGTGCGCCGAGGGCCGGTCGCAGCATGGCGGAGCAGACGACGACACCCGCAGCGCCGTTCATGCTCGTGCGCGTGAACACCTGCTGCAGCTGCTCGACGAGCGAATCGGTCTCAGCCGGCACGAGATCGAGTTGGGTCGACTCGCCAACTGTGCGCAGCGCGGCGAGCATCCGCGCTTCGGTCGTCGGGGCGATCGTGATCGCGTGCAGACGACCATCCACAGCCAGTGCGGTCGTGATCGCCGGACCGAGCTCGCCGCGCGCCGCTTCGACCAGGGCTTCGGACGTGCGCGTGACGCGGGCTCGATCACCGATTGCTTCCAGGATGCGCACGAGATCGCGAATCGGGATCCCGTCAGCGAGCAGAGCCCCGAGCACGAGCTGCACCTCGCCGATCGACACACCGGCCGACGTCAGGTCGTCGATGACCTGCGGGTCGGTCGCGCGCACGCTGTCGACGAGCATCTTCACGTCCGTGCGGCTGAGCAGGATGCCGGCGCGGCGGCGGACCACCTCGGCCAGATGAGTGACGATCAGCGTCGAGCGGTCCACCACCGTGTTGCCGGCGATCTCGGCCTGGACGCGGTACTCCATTGGCACCCAGCGTGCAGCCAGGCCGAAGACCGGCTCACGGACGTCATCGCCGGGCAACCCACCGAGGGCATCGCCGATGACGAGGACGCGGCCGGTCATCGCCAGCCCGCGCCCGACCTCCACGCCGTGGACCTTGATCACGTACGTGCTCGAAGGAAGCGCGCTCGAGTCGCGAGTACGCACAGACGGCATCACGAACCCGAGCTCGGCGGCCAGCTTCTTGCGCAAGGCCCCGACCCGGTCGAGGAGATCTCCGCCCGTTGCCTCGTCGACGAGCTCGATCAGGTTGTAGGCGATGTCCAGCTCGACGGATTCCGTCCGTGCATCGGCGGCGAGCTGCTGTGGTGATGCAGGTGGAGCGATTTCGCCGGTGCACGACGTGGTCTCGTCAGTCTGCTCTTGCGCGACTGGGGCGAGGCGACTGCCGATCGTCAACAGTGCGACGCCGACGACCAGGAACGGGATCTTCGGCAGGCCGGGCACCACCGCCATCAGCAACACGACGAGACCAGCGGCGCGAACTGCTTGACGCTGGTGGCTGAACTGTCCGAACACGTCGGAGCCGAGGTCGCCGTCGCCGGCCGAGCGGGTGACGATGAGGCCGGCCGAGATCGAGACGAGCAGTGCAGGGATCATCGTCACCAGGCCGTCGCCGACGGACAGCAGCGAGTAGCGCGTCACGGCGTCGCCGATCGACATGCCCTTCTGAACGACACCGATGAGGAACCCACCGATCAGGTTGACCATGGTGATCACCAGGCCGGCGATGGCATCACCCTTGACGAACTTCGACGCACCGTCCATCGCGCCGTAGAAGTCGGCTTCCTCGGCCACCTCGCGACGGCGTCGACGCGCTTCGTCCTCGCTGATCGCTCCGGCGTTGAGGTCGGCGTCGATGGCCATCTGCTTGCCGGGCATTGCGTCGAGCGTGAACCGGGCCGTCACCTCGGCGACACGGCCGGAGCCATTGGAGATGACGACGAACTGCACGAGCGTGAGGATCAAGAAGATGACCAGACCGACGATGAGGCTGCCACCGACGACGACCGAGCCGAACGTGCTGATGACCTCCCCGGCGTGGCCTTTGGAGAGCACGGCGCGAGCCGTCGCGACGTTGAGACCGAGTCGGAAGAGGGTGACGACGAGTAGCAGCGACGGAAAGGAGCTGAAATCGAGTGCGCGCCGCACGCTCATCGAGACCAGCAGGATCAGAACGGCGATCGACAGGTTCATGACGATCAGCAGGTCGAGGACGGGGGTAGGCAAGGGGATCACCATCACCGCGACGACGAGCACGACCGCCCCAGGCAGCACGACCTGTCCGAGTCGACTCCGTTGCATTCGCCCTCCAATGATCGTTGTGGCCGAATGCCGACACCTTGCGGCGCGAACGGGATACATCCGGACGATCACGACCGTTCGCAGGAAGCGGCAGTTGTCGAGAAGGTCCACGGCCCGGATTCGACATCCCAGTCATCGAGGAGGAACTCATGCAGATCGAGACCCGCCGGTTTGGCACCATTACGGTGGCCGACGACGAGCAGTTCGACGTACCGGAAGGGATCCCCGGCTTCAGCGCAATGCGCCACGTCGCGCTCCTCGGCGCGGGTGCCGAGCAGATCATGTACTGGATCCAGGATCTCGACGACGGCGCGCTAGGGTTCTTGTGCATCGTGCCGTGGGATCTGTTCCCCGAGTACGACATCGAGATCGACGAGAATCAGCTCGGGATCGACGACAACGGCGACGTCCGCATTCTTAACCTGATCACCGTGCACAAGGATCCGGAGGCGATGCGCATCACCGCCAACCTTCGCGCGCCGCTCGTCGTCGACGTGCGCCGCCGCCAGGTCCGCCAGGTGATCCTCGCCGATTCGCGTTGGACCGTGAGCGAGCCCGTGGCTCCAGCGCAGACCGCCGGAGCGAAGTGATGTTGGTGCTCACGCGTCGCAACGGTCAGAGCATTCGCGTCGGTGACGACATCGTCATCACGATACTCGAGGCCACCCGTGATCAGGTCCGCATCGGCATCACTGCCCCGCGCTCGGTCGGCGTCCACCGCGAGGAGGTCTACGAGGAGATCCTTGTCGCCAACCGCGCCGCGGCCTGGAGCGACGATATCCCCTCCGAGTTCGGTGTGGAACACACAGTGCGCACAACGCTGCCGGCCCGTCCGGAAACGCCGCACGCCGGGACAGCCCCGCATCCCTGAGCCTCGCATCCCATTCCTGAGGCGTCGATCGCTGGAACAGCGTGCCCCAACGTCACCGAACCGGTGTTGTGATCGTATCCCGGCTCAGGCCAGGCGGCCACGTCTCGGTCGGGCCGGGATGACGTCGAGGGTTCGTCGCTCCACATCGTAGGTCCGGGGCAACGGAAGCGCCGACGCAGCGAGCACACCGCCGCGCAAGCGGCGCACGAACGCGAGCACCTTGGCGACGGCTTCGTACAGCACCAGGGGGATCTCCTCACCGACGTCGCATGCACGCCACAACGCTTGGGCGAGCGGACGTGACTCGACGATGGGCACGCCGGCCGCGTGGGCCTTCTCACGGATCCGCGCGGCCATGCCGTCGACCCCGGCGGCGACGATGCGTGGCGCTCCGCCGGCCGCCGAACCGTCGTAGCGCAGTGCGATCGCGATATGCGTCGGGTTGGTGATCACCACGGTTGCGTCGGGGATCGCCGACATCATCCGGTTCATCGCAAGCGCCCGCTGCATCGAGCGGACCTGTTGTTTGACCTGCTGATCGCCCTCGCTGTTGCGGTACTCGTCGCGGATCTCCTGCTTGGTCATCTTCAGGTCGCGCAGGTGCTGCCGGCGTTGGTAGCCGTAGTCGACGATGGCGATGACGAGGATCGCCCAGCATGCGGAGCGGATCATGCCGACGAGCTCGAAGACCGATGCGCTGATGCCGCTGCCGAGCTCCATCTTCCCGTGCGACGTGAGCCGGGCGGTGATCGCTTGGATGTGCGGCCTGGCCACCATGATCAGCACGACGCTCTTGACGGTCTGCTTGCCAGTTTCCCACAACGATCGGGGCGAGATCAGCTTCTTCAGCCCCTGCAGCGGGTTGATCCGTTTGAAGTCCGGCTTCAGTGGATGGAGCGAGAGCACGAGTCCGGTTTGGCCGAAGTGAGTCAGGCAGCCGATCAGCAAACACACGAGCAGGATCGGGATCGTCGCGAACAGGCCGCCCTTGAGGGCATCGGCGAGGACGGGAACGACGTTGCGTGAGTCCGGCTGCTGACTGAGGCCGGACATCGACTCCAGCGCGCGGACGACGACCGCACGGGTGTTGCGCACCGTGCTCGGGACGGCGTAGGTGCAGGCCAGCAACGTCACCCAACCGGCGAGGTCGGCGGACTTCGGTCGGTTGCCCTTCTTGCGCGCCTCTTTCTTGCGCTTCGCCGTCGGTGCCTCGGTTTTGCCCTCACGGGAGGCCACGGCTCACCGCCTGAAGATCCGGCCGGCGGCGCGTATCGCCTGGGCCAGCAACGATCCGGTGGTCTCGGGCAGCATCACGAGCGTTGCGCCGAGCAGCGCGAACGCGATCATCGTCTTCACTGCAAAGCCGATCACGAGGATGTTGAGCTGCGGTGCGGCCTTGCCGAGCAGACCGAGCGCGACCTCCGTGCAGAACAGTGCGGTCAGGATCGGCAGGGCGATCTCCAGTGCGGCGATGAGGAACACACCGAGCAAGTGGGACAGGCCGGCCGCGAGCTGCGACGTGTCGATCTTACCGAGCGGCGCGGCGTGCACGGACTCGACGAACGCGCGCACGACGAGCACGTGCCCGTTGATCGCGAACAGGATCGCGATGCCGATCAGCTGCTGGAAGCGGCCGATCGGTGCGGCCATGTTGCCCGACAGCGGATCGATCACCCCACCGAGGGAGAACCCAACCTGGAGATCGAGCAGTTCGCCCGCCGCTTGGATCGCCGCAAAGAGGATGAACACGAACGCGCCGAGCGCGAGCCCGGCGAGGATCTCCGTGAACAGCGCACCGATCAACCCGCCGGCGGAGATGTCGTGGACTCCTTCGCCGACACCGCGCGCGAGCGCGAACGACATCGCCACGGCGAAGCCGCCGCGGATCCGGCGGGGGATGGCCGGCGAGTTGAACGGAGGGCACAACGAAACCCACGCGGTGGCGCGCACCATCACCAAGCAGAACCCGACGAGCGTTCCTGGGTCGATCGCCAGCGTCACGTCGGGGTCAGCCCTTGAGCAGTGTCGGGACTCGTGCGATGAGCTCGTGACCGTACGAGACCAATGATGCCAGCATCCAATTCCCACCGACGGCGAGGACGATGGCCGCGCCGACGAGCTTGGGCACGAACGTGAGCGTCGGTTCCTGCAACTGCGTGACGGACTGGAGCAGACCGATCACAACGCCGAGGGCGAGTACGACGATGAGGAACGGACCGGCCACCTTGGCGCACACCAGCAGCGCACTGGTGCCGATGTCGAGCACCTGTTGGGTGTTCATGATGTCCCCCTAGTGTCCAACGGGTCCTACTTGTACGAGGTGAGCAACGTGCCGACGACCAACATCCAGCCGTCGAGCATGACAAAGAGCAGCAACTTGAACGGCAACGACACGAACGAGGGCGGAAGCATCATCATCCCCAGTCCCATCAGCACCGCCGAGACGACGAGGTCGATGATCAAGAACGGCACGAAGATGACGAAGCCGATGATGAACGCACTCTTCAGCTCGGACAGGACGAACGCAGGCACGAGCGCGTTGAGCGGCACCTTCTCCCGGGCCACCGGTGGCGCCGTCTTCGACGCTTCGAGAAACAGATGCAGTTCGCTTTCGCGGGTGTGCTTGAGCATGAACTCACGCAGTGGCACCTCGGCCTTGGTCAGGGCCTGCGACGACGTGATCTTGCCAGCGAGTAACGGATCAAGCGCTTCCGACTTAATCTGCGACAGTGTCGGCCCCATCACGAACAGAGTCAGGAACACGCTGAGACCGACGATGACCTGCTGTGGTGGGATCGATGGGATGCCGAGCGCGTTGCGCGTCAGTGAGAGCACGATGACGATGCGCGTAAACGACGTGCACAGCACGAGCAGGCTCGGGGCGACGGACACCACCGTGAGGAGGAGGATGATCACGACCGAGTTGGACGAGTTCTTGCCGCCCTGGCCGGGCAGCGACAGGTTGATGTTCGCGTTCGAGGACCCGGCGGTCGTGGTCGACGTGGAGGTGTTCTGCGACGACGAGTTGCCGGATGTCGGGTTGCCGGATGTCGGCCTGTTCGACGAGCTCGGGATCAGGATCGTGTCGATCGGAGCGATCGTCGGTGAGGCCGGCGCCGTGGGGGGCACCGGTGTCGGCAGTGTCGGCAGTGTCGGCAGTGTCGGCAGTGTCGGCAGTGTCGCTGGTAGCGCCGACACTAGACCGGAGCCTCCGAGCGCCCACGACAGAGCGGCGACGAACAGTGCGCCGAGCACCTTGGCGACGAACCGGTAGCGCGATGTGGCTGGTGAGAGCGCGGGACGTGGGTCAGCCACGTCGCGCCGTGACTTCGCGGAGCGCCTCGAGCAGGCTCGAGCGAGGACGGGTGTTCGCTGCCGA
>JAYTOM010000115.1:0-5998 GCA_043747765.1 Actinomycetota bacterium | reverse complement strand
CGTTTTTCGACGTCGATTCGTTCACTGCGAACGAACGCGAAGCGGCCGAAGAAGCAGCCCTTGCCCGGCAGCGACGGCGCAACAACCAGGTCGGCGACTGACAGCGAAGACGACTGAAAGTGACCACGACTGACAGCGCCGACGATGAATGCATCGACGTCGAAGCGCGCAGCCGCTATGTATCCCGTTCGATGTAGAGATTGCTCACCACGGAACGGATCTCCTTGAGTGTGTCTTCCAGATCGCGGATGGCGTCGTCGATCCGTGCAATGGCGGTCGGGTCCCCTGCCCATGCGGCTGCGCCCTGCAATCGGAGCGCTGCACTGAAGATCTTGCGGGTGACGCTGTCGTGTAGTCCGAGGGCCATGCGGTCGCGTTCGCGCAGCAACTCGAGCTTGCTCTTCAACTCGGACGCCGCTCTGCGGTCCGTATCGTCCCGTGTGACCTTGGCGAAGCCCCGCACATGTCCGTCGCCGTCCACGATGGCTCTGATGACGACATTCGCCCAGAACGTGGTCCCGTCCTTGCGTACGCGCAAACCTTCCTCTCGATAGTTCCCGTGTTCTCTCGCAGCCGCCAATTCGCGTTCGGGTTTGGCGGCGAGGAGATCCTCTGCGGTATAGAAAGCAGAGAAATGGCGCCCGACGATTTCGTCAGCTGTGTATCCCTTGATGCGCTCGGCGCCGGCGTTCCATGAGAGCACGATTCCGTCGGGGTCGAGCATGAAGATCGCGTATTCTTCGACGGCCTCGACGAGCAATTCGAAGCGATCGACCGTTTCTGCGTCGGAACCAATGAATGACTGCATCTGCACGCACTTCCCTGTCGTCGGTGATGTCGCTCGGGTGGTCCTTCGATGACTCAGTGTAGGTACCCAGTGCCGAATTGGCCGAGACGCATTGCACCTCGGTATCCCAACTGTTCACAATGCGTGCAAGCGGCCCCGTCCTCGGTGCGAACGGCCGGTAGTTCAGACGTCTGGGGCGGTGATGCCGGCTTTGGAGGCTTCCCACTGGAGGTCGTGGGCGACCATCATCTTGATGAGCTCGGGGAAGGTGACTTCCGGCTCCCAGCCGAGCTTCTCGCGGGCCTTCGAGGCGTCGCCGATCAGCAGATCGACTTCGGCGGGACGGGTAAAGCGCGGATCCTGGCGCACATACTGTCGCCAGTCGTCGATGCCGACCTCCGCGAACGCCAGTTCGACCATCGTCTCGATGGTGTGGGTCACACCGGTTGCCACGACGTAGTCATCCGGCTCGTCCTGCTGCAACATCAGCCACATCGCCTTGACGTAGTCGCCGGCATAGCCCCAGTCGCGCTTGGTGTCGAGCGTGCCGAGCACGAGTTCGTGCTGCAAGCCGAGCTTGATGCGGGCTGCTGCGTTGGTGACCTTGCGGGTGACGAACTCGAGACCCCGTCGTGGGCCTTCGTGATTGAAGAGGATGCCGCTACAGGCGAACATGTCGTAGCTTTCGCGATAATTCACGACGATGTCATGGCCGAACACCTTTGCGCAGCCGTACGGGGAACGCGGATGGAACGGGGTGCGTTCTGTCTGCGGTGTCTCACGAACCTTGCCGAACATCTCCGACGAACTCGCCTGGTAGAAACGCATCGGGTTGGCTTGATTCCCGCCGATGATCCGTACCGCTTCGAGCATGCGGAGCACCCCGAGGCCGGTGAGATTGGCGGTCAGTTCTGCCTGGTTGAAGCTCATCGCCACGAATGAGATGGCCGCGAGGTTGTAGACCTCGTCCGGCGCTGAAACCTCGACCGCTTGGATCAACGACGTCAGATCTGCCAGGTCGCCGGGAACGAGTTGGACGAACGGAAACTCCTTGCGGATCGCGTCGCCCTTCGGGTTGTTCTGCCCTTTGACAAGCCCGAAGACGTCGTACCCTTTGGAGTGAAGGAACTCGGCGAGATGTTGGCCGTCCTGCCCGGTAATCCCGGTCACGAGCGCTCTGGGCATTGATGAACCTTTCTCAGACGAAGGGCGCGATCCTACGGCGCAGAGTGTCGGAACCGTCCGGTCACCGTACGGCGCTCTGTTGGCGTTCGAGCCAGCCGAGGAGGATTGAAACGGCACGTGGGTCGTGGCGCAGTCGGTGACCTGCTCCGCCGATGATGCGCAGTTCTGCTGAGCCGTGAGCTTGCGCCAATCGCCTGGCATCGGAAACGGGAACCGACTCGTCGTCGTCCCCGTGCAGTACGAGCATCGGGCGCGGCGCAAACCGCCGTGCCGCCTCCGCTGGACGAAATCGATGGAATTCGCGTGACCATTCGTCGAGGTTCGCCGGAAAGCCGCGGGTCCGGACAGCACCGAGTTCACGCGCATACTCCAACAGACGTCGCGGTTGGTTCGCCCAGTCGTCGAAATCGGCTCTGGCACCGAGCAGAGCGATGCCGCGTACGCGCCGATCACCGGCACCGACGCACGTCGCGAGCGACCCGCCAGTGTGCGTCCCGACGAGCCAGATGCCGTTCGGCGAGGTTGTCGCAATGAGATGGTCGATCGCCGCCCGCAGGTCGTCGACCCAGCCCTGCAGGGAAAAGTCCCCTTCGCTCTGGCCGCATCCACGGAACGTGAAGGTCATTGCCGACCACTGCAGTTCGTGGGCGATGCGATCGATCAGCTGAGGGAAGGTGCCGGCAGACAATCGAGCGTCGAGCGGGCCAACGGGGAAACCGTGACAAAGGATCAAGCCCGGCAGGGAGTCATGGCGACCAGGGGGCGTGGCGACGTAGCTGCGCAGTTTCAATCCACCTGAAGTGAATTCGCTGTTCATCGTCGGATCGCTACTCATCGCAAGCCGATCTCGACCCAGTCGTCGCGATGCGGCGCAAGGTTGGGGTTGAAATACGGATCATGGTCCAATTCGTGCTGCCACAGGTCGTACATCATGGCGACATCAGCCGGTTTGGACACCTTTTCCCGTGTCTGCGTTTCGAAGTGATACAGCTCTGCGGCCGGGGCCCAGATGCTGCGGAAGCCGCGTTGGTGCAACTTGAGGGCGAAGTCGACATCGTTGAAGTCGATCGGGAAGACCGTCGGAAATCCTCCGAGGGCATCGAACACCTCGGCACGCGTCATCAGGCAGGCTGCAGTCACACCGATGCACTCGCGCTGCACCGCCATCAGTGCGAACGGGCCAGGATCGTCGCGCCAGCGTCCCCACATGATGTGATGGGGCTCGCCGCAATAGACGTGGCCGCCATGCTGTAGGCGACCATCCGAAAGCAGCAGCTTGGCGCCGACGGCCCCGACATCGGGCTCCATTGCCAACACCGCCATCGTCTCCAGAAAATCAGCGGCGATGACTTCGATGTCGTCGTTGAACAACAAGAGCAACGATCCAGTGGCGTTGGCTCGCCCGACGTTGATCTTCTCCGAAAAGTTGAACGGTCTGTGGAACGGCACGAGGCGGAGGTAGTCACCGCCGATCGACGTCAGTTCGTCGAGGACTGCGGTTGGGGTGTCGTCGTCGAAGACGACGACCAACTCGAAGTTGCGATAGGTGCAGCGATCGACGACCGACCGAACGGCCTCCGTCACGAACACCCGGTCCGTTCCCCACACGCGACCGGTCGAGCCGCGCGTCGGGATGATCAGACTGATCAATGGAGCACCGTCGAGAGCCCGCACGACCCGGTGCGTATGCGTGCTGTAATCGGTGACGATCTCGGCCGTGATCGCCATGCGGCGCAGATGGGCGCCGACCGCCCGTTTACCTGCGTCGTCATTCGGCGCTGCAAGCTGCCCCCCGGCGGAGCAGCGCCGATGGTAGAGCGCTCGTGCAACGTGTCCGATTCGCGATGCCCGCTCGGTGACCCGGAGCGTCAGGTCGTAGGCCTCTGCAGCGGGTTCGAGGCCGCCGAACGGACCGGCACCGGCGATAGCTCCTGTCAGGGCTTCGAGAACCGTTCGGCGGGAGATGAAGAGGCTGCCGACGTACGGCTGAGAACGCAACCGCTCCGGCGACCAGTCCGGCTTGTAAAACGCCCGGTAGTAGATCCCGGTGTCGTCCACGAAGTCCTCGTCGGTGTACCAGCAGTCGACGGCGGGATCGACGGTGATCTGCTGCTCGATGCTCGACAGTGCGGTCCGGGCGAGGAGGTCCTCCGGGTCGATGATGCCGACGAATTCGCCGGAGCTCGTCTCGTAGGCGGCCTGCAGGGCGTCAGCGTACGATGCAGCCGAATCGACCGCAACGACGCGAATACGGTGATCGCCGCGCAGCGTTCGCTGCGTGGACGGCGGCAAGCTGGCACGCACGCGAGCGTCCATCGCCAGTACGAGCTCCCACGACGAAAGCCGTTGCTCGATGACCGAGCGGATCATGTCGCCGAAGAGCACGGGATTCGTGTCCGGAGCGACGTGCACGAGCAGACTGAAGCGCACGACTATCGCTTGACGTGAGCAGCGATTTGGCGGACGCCCGGGATCCAGCGAAAGCAGAGATAGATCGGTCGTAGCACCTTCTTGTAGACCAGCACGGTATTGCGATACGAGTGAGCGAGTTCGGCCTCGAGCCGCTTGATCGTGGCGAGAGATTCACCGAGTCGCTGTTCTGCAGAGACCGTTGCCGCCTTCATCGAGGCGGCATCCTTGCGGAGTCGATCGGTTTCTTTTCGCAGCTCGGCGATCTGTGCCGCGAGGTCATCGCGCTCGGCGTCTGGCTCCATCGGCATCTGCGCGAGCCTATCCAGCAACCGCTCGGCGGGCGGGTGACCGGCACAGCGATGCGGGTATCTCGGGTGCGCCATCCGCTGGCGACTATCGTGCGCCAGCAGATGGATTCGCCGACGGAAACGATCAAGAGGCCCTCGCTGATCCGCCGAGTGACGAAGCGTCCGTCGGCACCGTACATCGTCCTCGTCATCATCGGCGTGCTGCTTGCCAATGCGCTTCCGCTGTCGAAGGTCGTCGACAACACGCCGTTCGAGAACCGCATCCATCTGCAGACGAAGACCCCCGACACGTGGATGCGTGGGTTCTACACCATCGACCCGAACGACGGCTTCACCGCCGAGGCGCTCGGTAAAGCGGCGCTGCGATCATGGCTGCACGGCGACGTCCCGTACTGGAACTCCAACGAAGGTTTGGGTACGCCACTCGCCGGCGAGATGCAGTCTGGGGCGTTCTCGCCGTTCGTTGTGCTGATGGCGTTTCACCGTGGCCTGCTGTTCGAGCACGTGCTGCTGGAGATGATCGCCGGTATCGCGACACTCCTCTTCCTCCGGCGGCTCAAGATCCACATGGTCGCAGCGACGGCGTGCGCGTTGCTGTTCGCGCTCAACGGCACGCACGCGTGGCTGACGAACGCTGTGTTCGCGCCGATCGCTTTCCTACCGGTCGTGCTGCTCGGCGTCGAGCGGGCGGTCGAGCGATCGAAACGAGGGGATCCGGCTGGTTTCGGTTTGATCGCCGCCGGTCTTGGGCTGTCGCTCGTCGCCGGCTTCCCGGAAATCGCCTATATCGACGCCCTCCTGGTTGCCCTGTGGAGTGTCATCCGCCTGTTCGATCTTCCACGCAACCAACGTCTGGCGCTCCTGCGTAAGCTCGGCGCCGGGGCCATCCTCGGGGCGATGCTCGCGGCACCGGCATTGATCGCCTTCGTCGATTTTCTCGGACAGGCAAACGTCGGTGGCCATGCGGGTGGTTTCGCCGAGTCGTCTCTGCAGTCCGGCTACCTCTTCACAGTGCTGATGCCATACGCATCGGGACCGGTCTTCGGATCGCTCAATGGCTCAGCAGGCGAATTCTGGTCGAGCGTCGGCGGCTATCTGGGTACCGGCATCGTCGTGCTGGCACTGTACGGCGTACTCGAACGGCGCTTTCGACGAGCGAAGGTGGTGCTGCTGCTGTTCGCTCTGGCCATTCTCGCCAGAGTCTTCGGAATCATCCACCTGTTGATCACGCTCTGGAACACGGTGCCGGGAATCGATCAGACGGCCTTCTTTCGCTACTCGCCGCCGGCGTTGGCCTTCGCCACCG
>JAYTOM010000114.1:0-3077 GCA_043747765.1 Actinomycetota bacterium | reverse complement strand
CGTGGGCTGTGGCCGGAACGTCTAGGTTTGGTCGATGGATGACGATCGATCCCGACGTTGGCTTGGGTCGATGGCCCAGGCGTACGAGCGTTGGTTGGTGCCAGCGGTGTTCCGACCGTTCGCGGTTGACATGGCCGAACGAGTCGCCGGATCCAATCCGCAGCGAGTGCTCGAGGTGGCGGCCGGCAGCGGTGTCTTGACCCGGTCTCTGTGCGCAGCGATGCCGACCACCGAGATCGTCGCGACCGATCTCAATCGAGCAATGGTCGACGTCGGGGCCACGCTCGCTCCCGCCGCGAGATGGGAGCAGGCCGATGCAATGTCACTGCCGTTCGAGGATGGCCGGTTCGATGTCGTCGCGTGCCAGTTCGGGGTGATGTTCTTCCCAGATCGCGTCGCTGGCCTGCGCGAAATGGCTCGCGTCGTCGCAGCACATGGCACCATTTTGTTCAGCGTGTGGGACGCGGTCGCCCGGCATGATTTCGCATCAGCGCTCCAAGCGGGGCTGGAGAAAGCGTTTCCCGACGATCCGCCGATGTTCGTGGTCGCGGTGCCGCACGGATACGCGGATGTGTCCGCGATCGAGCGTGACGTCGCGATGGCCGGTCTGCTCCTCGTGAGTTGTGAAACGCTGAACCTGGACGGACACGCGACGTCAGCAGCCGATCTGGCGGCCGGGTTCTGTCTCGGAACCCCCCTCCGCGCTGAGATCGAGAGCCGTGGCGACGTGTCGGTCACGCTCGAAGCGGTGACGAGCGAAATGGAGTCCTGGCTCGGGGTCGGGCCCGTCAGCGGACGAATGTCAGCGCACATCATCCATGTTGGCAGATGACACATGACCGCCCAGCGGGAACATCGTTGGGCGTCGTCAGTTCGTTCCTGTGAGCAATCGTTGCTCGGCTCGTCTGCCGCGTCGCGGGTTGCGGTTGCCGTCGTGCGTGGTGCGGACTGCGACGTCGATCACGAATGGTAGATGATCGCTGCCGCACGCCTCGAGATTGTGGAGTGATATCGCATGCATGTCGGCATTGACCAACGCATGGTCGAGGCGCACCACTGCTCCCAGCGCGCTCAGGCCACCATCCGAGCTGAGTTTGAACGACGGGTTCAATCCCTTGCCAAGGGAATCAATCGCATCCGAGTAGCCGAGTGCGAGTATCTGCTCGAACTCGGGCCGGTACCGGGTGGTGTTCAGATCGCCCGCGATCATGACGGGGCCCTCCAGTGTGGGAACGAAGGTTTTCAGGACTTCGATCTGCTCCTTCCACATCACGTGCCCGCCGGGATCGACGGCGGCCATTGGGTTGAGGGCCACGATCAGAGTGCTGGTCCCGCCGATCTCGACATCGGCGATCGCCAAGCGAAGGGAGCCGAGGCGTCGGAACTCCGAGCGGGGGCCGAGCAGGAGTTTCGAGACGATCGCGACTGCGTAGTCGCTGTTGTCATCGGGGTCGGCGACTCGGTGGGGGTACGCGGTATCCCCACCGTTCTCGTCGAAGATCGACATGAACCCACTCGTACTCTCGACCAGGACCAGCACATCGACGCCAGCTTCGACGAGCTGTACCGATGCCTCAGCCGGAGTCTGATTGTCGATGAACACGTTCGCGACAGCCACGCGTAGTCGCGGCGCACGTCGCGCCCAGCCGGGTAGGCGTTCTGTGACCAATCGTGGCACGACGAGAACGAGATGGAATGCACACAGACCGCCAGCGGCGACCGCCAACAACCAGTGTCCTGTTGCAAGCGCGACGACGGCGATGAGCCACGCGGCGACGAGCAGCAGGGGCAGCGCGTCGTAGGCCACGGCCAGCCCGGCACCCTCCTCCATCGCGATGTCGATCTGCATTTGCCGGGTGATCACGACCGCTGTCAGAAGGGCGCACACCACCCAGCCGACGCCCGGCCACACGGCAAAGTGATGCGCGGTGAATTGGTCAGCAGAAGGATCGGCGCGATGCGCGACAAATGGCAGCGCAAGGACGACCATCGAACCCAGCACGATCGAGAGAGAGCTGGGTATGGCACGTCGGCGGTCAGTCTTGGACACTGGGCTCATGCATTCGATCGATGACGTACCAACTCCGATTTCAAGTCGGCGATCTGGCCCAGGAGATCAATCATCATTGCCTCGTTCAGGGTCGTCGTGCTGGTCGCGTTGGTCTTGTTCATACCCGCCGAGCGACTTGCTTCGGCTTCGAGTCCGATCGTCGTCTCATCGATCAATTCTTGCACGACTTTTCGCTCCAACGGTTCTGCCTCACGTTTGTCGGCCTCCTGCTGTTGGGTGACCTCCATCCAACCCGTCATCACGGAAACGGGGATCATGATGATCCACAAGATCGTCAGCCAACCGTTCACGCGCCGCATCAAGACGGGGTTTCCCTGTACCGATGCCCGCAGCGATTTGATAGGTCCCACGGTCGATCAACGTGCCTCGTCTGTGGAGAGATTGAACGCGCAATCGTTGAGTTGCGACCCAGGGCGACCACCGAACTCGATCGGCTATCGCTGTTGTTCCAGCCGCAGGGCGAGCACCGGACAGGCGGCCACGGCGCGCCTGGCGTGTTCGATCACGGCCGCGCCGATCGGTGTCGGATCGAGAATCGGATAGCCCCAGTCATCGAGTTGGATTCGCTCCGGAAAGATGTCCGCGCATACTCCGCGTCCGTCGCAGGCGATGATGTCGACACGGATCCTGATGGTCATCGGGAGGCCACTGCCCGGCTCTGGGGAACGTTCAGTGTCGGGGGATGCGCCGCCGCTGGACAGGGCCCGTGGTTGACATGTCGTTCGACATCATCTCGAAAGACCCGGAGCGCGCTGCGCAGCAAGCGAACAGCGCCGTCGGGGAAGCTGCAGGCGCCGCGTCCTTCGATCTGTCCGGCTTGCCGCTCGAGCAGTGCAACGGTTCGTGCGTCGGCGTGTCCGGCGGCGAGTTCGCGCATACCCGACGCGAGCGATGCGAGCCCATGCACGCACGGACCGCATTGGCCGGCCGTCTCGCCGGCGAGCCACTGCAGGACGCGTGCGGTCTCGAGCACACCGCACGCCCGACGTGGCATGACGATCAGAGC
>JAYTOM010000113.1:0-49939 GCA_043747765.1 Actinomycetota bacterium | reverse complement strand
CCGCTTCGCTGTGCGAGTGGGGACCGGCGACCCGAGCAGCAGTTGGCACGTCGTGCGCGTGGGACCGGCCGCCATGGGTGTGAGAGTGGCCGCCGTGCGAATGACCGTGTGACCACACGGAATCGCCGGACAGGCGTCGCTTGTGCGCGCCGCGCAGCAGGCTGGCACCGAGCACAGCGATCATCAACCCGCTGATCACGCCGAGATAGGCGAGCACGGACTCACCTGCCAACGACGTCGACAGTGTCAGCGCGAGACCGAGAATCAGAACACCGCCGGTATGGGTGGCCGTCACCGTCGCGCCGACAAGGACAGCGTCCTTGACCGAACCCTGACGCCCAGCGATGTACGCCGCCATCACGGTTTTGCCGTGACCCGGCAGGAGGGCGTGCGACATGCCGAGGATCAACGCCAGCCCGATCGCGAGGAGGCCGATTCCGAGCGTCAGTTGCTTGCGACCGACGAGATCGTTGAAGGTCTTCGTGACTCGGTCGACCACGCGTGAGAACGGCCCGAGCGCGCGTGAGAATGTCGACGCCGACTTCTTCAGCGTGGCCGCCTGCGTCGATGCCCCGCTGCCAGGAAGTATGGTGAACGAGGCGTCACGAACGTTCATCGGCGAGCTGAGCAGGTCAACGGGATAGACCGTCAACCCCTTTGTCACACTGGACGTGGGTACCGGCGAGTCCTGGATCCGAGAGCCATCGCCGACGGCGGTGATCTCGTGCCATCCGACCCGGTTGGGCGCGAACGAATTCGCGAATGCGACCGATCGTTGCGAGGAGAGATCGGTGTCTGCCACGAACGTGCATTCGAGTCGTGTCGTCGGCAGGCCAGCCTGACCGGAACGATACGCAAAGGTGGTGGACGTCGTGCTGAACGCCACCGCAACGGAGTCGATGGTCAGCGTCAACGTCGTCAGGTACGACGCGCACTGAGACACGCCGTAGGCCGCCAACTCGGCGTCCGAGACCGTTCCGTTGTGGTCGGCGTCGATGATGTCGGCAGCCTGGGCAGTGGGGATCTCCGCGGTGTCGACGATCGCGGCGTCGACGATGCGCCCACGTTCGAACGAAAGTTGGTCGAGATGGTTGATGCTGAAATTGCCGAGCGGGTGTGCCGACGCCGGGGCGACACCGACCAACGCAAGCACGATGCCGGCCGACGCTGCGACAACGACTCGACGAAGGCGTATCCGGCGACGGCTCACTTGGCGGTGCCGATCTTGGCCAATGTCGCGATGGCGATGGGCGCGGCAAGCGGATTGAACTTCGGATTGATCGTCATCGCCTCGGTCAGCTCGGACTTCGCCGTCGCCATGTCTCCGAGCGCGAACTCGATCATCCCCTTGTGATAGTGGAACAGGGCATTTCTCATCCCCGTCGCCAGCGCCTTGTCCACCGCTGTCAGCGCCTCGGTATCACGACCGTTGACATGGAGGGCCCACGCATACGCATCGTCCATGACGAGGAACGGGCGTGTCCCGATTCCCTTTACGGCACTCGTCAGTGCCCGAGCAGGGTCGCCGTGATTGGCGTAGAACAACGTCGGGTCGGAGTCCGGTTGGACCCCATTGGCCTCGAACAACTTCTGCGTCGTGGCGAACACAGAGTACTGCTGTTGAGCATCGGCCGTCCGTCCGAGCGACTCGAGGAGTTCTCCGAACTCGATCAGGTAGTTCGGCTCTGGCGTCTGCTGGACGACCTTGGTGTAGTCATCGATCGCGGTCAGGTTCTGGCCGAGTGCCGCTTCGGCCTTGGCCTTTCCTTCGAGCGACGCCGAGTCACCCGGCGCGTCGGCCAGCGCCTGGTTGTAGTACGTGAGGGCGGCGTTCGTGTCACCGTTGTTGAACGCCAATTCGCCGAGGTAATAGAGGGCGAATGCCTTGGTGGCGGGATTCGGCGCATCGTCGAACGCCTGCTGCATCAGCTTCGTCGCCTGATCGATGTTGCCGCGCAGTTCCCACGTGTACGAAGCACGAGACAGCGACGACGTATCCGGTGAGAGGTCGATCATCTTCTGGACATCCTTGAAGGCTGCGTCGTAGTCCCCCAGCTGCGTCTCGGAATCGCTGAGCGCTCCATAGAGGATGTCGCTGTAACTGTTGAGCGCCAAGCCCTTTTGCGCAAAGGACTTGGCAGCCGCGAAATCGTGTCGTGCGTTGGCAAGTGATGCCAGGCCGGCGTAGGCCAGGTAGTTGTCGGTGTCGTTGATCGTCAACGACTTCTGCAACACACCCTCGGCCTTCGGGTAGTACTCGGAGTTGACCGTCACCTTGGCCTGCTGCACGTATGCGATTCCGAGCGTGGACCACGAGCGATAGTCGGTCGGCAGTGTCTTCAGACGGGTTTGCAGACCAGCGATGGTCTGGTCGAGGGTTTCGCCGGAGATGTGGGCGAGACTGCTGCTCGCGCCAGGCGCCGCGAGAACTCCAGCGGATCCAGTGGTGTCGTTCCGAGAACGAGCGACCCCGAATGCGCTCGCAGCGAACAACAGAGCGGCCAGGCCAACACCGCTGAGGATTCGTGAACGTCGTTTCATCGGAGTTCGTGTCGTTTCGTCGGTTCGAGGTTAGCAAGTTCGAACTTCGAGTGTTTCGAGGTGTGTGTTCGAGTGTGGTTCGTGTGTTCGAGTTGATCAACCGGCGAACCAGTCCCCGGACACAAATCAGCGGTGGTGCCGACTCCGCAGAGCCGACACCACCGCCAGTTCGAAATCGGTTCAGGAACCGATCAGGGAATCCGGGAAGTACCCGGCGATGTCAGCAATGAGGTGTGTCGCACCTGCTGTGAAAATACACACCCGGCCTCCTTGGCCGACCTTGGCCGCAACCAGGTTCGGCGTGTCGAGACCGGTCAGGTTGAGGTTCGATGCCACAGGGAACGGCGAGCCGCACGGGTAAACCGTCACGTAGCCACCAGGTGCATTCTCGGTCGCTGTCACGTTCAGCAACACCGTGCCGGCGGTGGCCGGGACGTTGACCGTGCCTGTCCCGGTGACCTTCAACTCGATGGTCTGGCCGGCGATCGGCTTGTCGCCGCTGTAGCCGACCTGGCCCCCGAAGTTCGTACGGGTGTCGAGCAGACGCTCGGGAACCGTGGAAACGAACGGTGAGGTGCCGGGTGCATAGCCTTCGAGGTCAGCAACGATGTCCGTCGACTTGCTCGTGTACAGGCAGACGTTGCCTCCGTTTCCGACTTTGTCGACCGTCAGCGTGGCCCGGGTCAGACCGGGTTCGAGGTTGACGACCGACGCATTCGGAACCGGTGAACCGCACGGGTAAGCGGCGATGTAGCCGGTTCCCGAGCTGTTGACTGCCGTAACGTTGAGGTACACGGCTGACGCATCGGCCGGAACCTGCGCAGTGCCGGTGCCCGTGACCTTGAGCTCGATGACGGAGCCGTCGGTCGGCTTGGCGCCCGCATAGCCCTTCTGGCCACCTGGCTCGGTCGTACGGGTCTCGAGCAAACGCTCCGGCACGGTCGGCACGAAGGCCGAGTTGGCGGGATGGTAACCGGCGAGGTCGGCGACCAGATCGGTCCCAGCGTTGGTGTACAGGCAGATGGTGCCGTCAGCGCCGATCGGTGCTGCCACGAGGTTGGTCGTGATCAGGTTCGCCGTCGGGTTGAAGCTGGATGCCACCGGCTGCGCGGTGCCACACGCATACGCCGTGACGTATCCGTCCTTGTCGCTGTTGACCGCCGTGACGTTCAGGTAGACCGCCTTGGCGTCTGTCGGCACGAGCGAGCCTGCGAGTCCGGTGAGCTTGACCTTGATGGTCTGGCCAGCGGTTGGCTTGGCGCCGGTGTATCCGAGCTGGCCGGTTGCTCCCGTCGGGCGGGTCTCGAGGACACGCTGCGGGTTGAGCGGGATGAACTCGGGTGCACGAGGTGCCCGACTCGGTCCGTTGTTCACGTTGCCGACGTTCGGCAATGCGAGGTACGGGAACGTCGTTCCGAAGGCATGGTCGTTACGATCGACTCCATCGACGCCGAGCAGGGCCGGGACAAGCTTGCCGGTCACTGTTGCGCCGGCGACGGCCTGGATCTCGATGTCGACGACATCGTCGGTGAGACGACGACCGTTCGGGAAGCCCTGGATATCACCAGCGAGGACGCCCATCCGGTTCGGATTGGCCGTCACCGGTACCGACATGTTCAGGCGGAGCATCTCCGACGGTGTGGCGGCCACGGGTGTAGCTGTGGTGCCGCCACGTGACGTGTTCGCGTCGGCGTTGAGATCCTGCGAGTTCAGGTCGACGGGGAGCACTTTGGTAGGATCGCCACCCAAGCCGGCGTTGGCCTTGCTGACGCCCTGGAGGAAGATCTCTTCCAGGTCATAGCGAGGAGCCGGCGGGACATTCACCTTGTAGATACTCTTCAGCAGCCCGGCCAGGATCGGATCGGCGACCTTGTCGACGACCGGCTGGACCGTGTGGTCCACGTCCGGCGAGATCGAGTTGAACGCATCCTTGTAGGCGAGGGGAACAACGACCTCGTTGACCAGCGGGTTGCCGAGACGCGACACCTGGACGAACGGCCCTGGGGTTGTGCTCGAAGCGCCGCTGGCGACGCGGGCGCTGCGCCGGTCCGTCGTGCTCCAGACGCCGATGACCGGGTTCTTCGTGGCGTCATTGTTGATCGCCAGGACCGACTTCGGAACCTGTAGAGCAATGGAGTTGACGTTGTATCCGGCCAGGGTGTCTGTACCGAGCTCGGTGGCGTTGGCGCCGTAGAGCAGGTCGAAGACGCGCAGGTCGAGGAAGAACGGATCGTCGGCCTGGCCGACGAACGTCTTCCCACCGTTGTTGGGCAGCGCGACAATGGCCTGATCACGCAGCGGCGTGTAGTCGGGCATCGAGGCGGCACCGGCAATCGACGGAGCGGCAAGCTTGTCCGTGAGCAACGTGGTCGTTGCTCCGGCGCCGTCGGTGAGTGTCAGGTTGTAGGTCTGGTACTGGTTGAGGTTCGGGCTGGTCAGCGACGTGACCGGACCAGTGTTGGTCAGGAACGTGCTGGTGTTGTCGCGATAGTGCGTGGTGAAGACCCACGTGTACGTGAGCTCAGGTTTTCCGTCACCGTTGTTGTCGATCTTGATGTTGTATTGCGTGTCGTCTGCCCACGGATAGAAGTTCGGACCGCCGTTCGGCTCCTCGAAGGGAATCCAGTCAGAGATCAGCGTGACCGTGCTCGGGTTTTCGGGACTGGTGAACGCATAGACGTCTGTGTTGTCAGCACGCGGATCGCCGGCGATCAGCGGTGCTTCACGGTGACTCGAGGCCGAAACGGCCCCCGGGCCTGCCTGAGTGATGAAGACACCGCTGATCAGTGCCAGTCCTGCTGCACCCGCGACGCCCTTCTTCCACCCTGAGGCAGACCGTAGTTGGTGGATTCGTGACATTGAGCCTCCTGGTTTGTGGCGCTTGCACGCCGACGTGGGCGTTTCCCCTGCTTCCAATTCGTCGCCGGTCGTTCGTTGGATGACGATTTCCACATGATGCGAATCAGTCGTCATAAGCCCCTGGCCCGGAGAGAACGACCGAGCGAGAGCACTCTTGTCCGCCCGCGGAGGCTCTCCGCTCAGCAGTGCACAATCGAGCTGGCGCTGGTGTGCTCGCCGTCTTGTGGAGATCTTGAAGAATCGGTGTCCGGATTGTGCCGTCAGCACCACGAAACACCAGGTGAGCGAGGGGTGTACGGTGTGGCGGGCTGCACTCTCGATGGAGAGTGGGATCGAAACGACCACGCTGCGCACACACCTACGCACTCTCTGGTTGACATTTTCTTGAGGGATCACCCCTGAATGCGCACTTTGCGCGCGTTGTGTCGTAGGTCGGTTGCTCTGCGTAGTGTATTCTCGGCCACATGGCCGAAACGACGAGAACCCCAGCACTGCGACTCGTGCGTCACGCATCGCGAGTCAACCGACCTGGGCCGTTGCGTACCGAGCCGAGGTCGTCATCCACCGCGGCGCCGCCACGACCGGTCAACGACCTCAGGGAAGCCCCGGACCTGAGACCGATACTCCAGCAGTATCCACCAGCGCCTCCGCTTAGCATCACCCACGAGACGGTGATCAGTGGCCGGGTGGCCGATGCGTTGTGGGATGCATATGTGTCCAACTTCGATCCGCTCGCCGACCTGGCCATTCTCAAGCACCTCGACAGTCGCGACGAGTTCCTCGCCCTCCTGGCGAACCCGCGAATCGTGAAGATCGTTGGATGGCTCGGCGCACAGCCGGCGGGACTGGCGATGGTCACCAATTCACTCGAGGACGTCGCCGAGATCTCGCCCCGATTCCTGCGCACCACATACCCTGAGCACGCCCTTCGCAATGCCATCTATGTCGGCATGTTGGTGATGGTCAGCCAGCCGCTCCGTGGTCGCACACTGTTCGGGCGTCTCTACACCGAGCTCTGGCAGGTCCCGGCATTGGCCGGTGGTGTCCTCATCTTCGACGTCTGTGAATTCAACCGGACGACGTTCGACACCGACCTGCTGACCGCGAAGATCGCTGATTCGTTTCCCCGGTCCAGCGTGTCGGTCGTTGACAGGCAGACGTGGTACGCCGTCGAGCTACCCGAGCCGATTCCCGGCCACCACCGCTGACGACTCAGTTACGGCGTTCTATACCCCGAGCCGGCGTGCTGCAGCGGCGGACCGAGTCGGCACGCGGCACACCGACGACGCCCAACCGTTCCAGCGCAGCGGGCACCTCCTCGGCGGGCATCGCCTGAGCGTAGAGATACCCCTGTGCCTGTCGGCACCCGAGCGCGAACAGCCGCTGAGCCTGATCACGTGTCTCCACACCTTCGGCAACTGACTCCAGCTCGAGCGCCGAGCCCATTGCGATGATGGCTGCGACCAGCGACGAGTCCGACTCGTGGCGACCGAGACCGAGGATGAACGAGCGGTCGATCTTGACGCACGACACAGGAAACAACTTGAGGTAGGACAACGACGAGAACCCGGTACCGAAGTCGTCGACGCAAAGGCGCACGCCGAGGGTGCGCAGCCCTGCCATTGCTCCAGCAGTGGCCAGCGAATCCTCCATCATCACACTCTCGGTGATCTCCAGCCACAAGGCCTCGCCAGGGAGGCGATGACGGGCCAATGTCTCGGCAACGGTGTCGACGATGTCGCTTTCGCGCATCTGCCGCGGTGACAGGTTGACCGAAACGTAGAGTCGCTCGGCGCCCGGGTGGGTGCGGCGCCACTTGGCCACCTGGCGACACGCTTCGTCGAGCATGAACGCGCCGAGCGGTACGATCAGACCGGATTCCTCGGCGATCGGGATGAACTCCGCCGGCGAGATGACTCGGTCGCCGTCGGTCCATCTGGCGAGTGCCTCGAATCCGTGGATGCGACCACTCGGCAGGGACACGATTGGTTGGTAGTGCGCGGAGAAATGGCGTTCATTCAACGCGTTGCGGAGATCGCGTTCCAGCTCGACACGGCGAGCGACACGTTCGCGCATCGACGAGTCGAACGTCGTCACCCTGTTGCGACCCCGGTCTTTGGAGCGGTACATCGCTGTGTCCGCTTCCTGAATGAGTGTCGGCGCGTTCGTTCGAGCAGAATAATGAGCAACCGTGACGCCGATCGAGGCAGAGATGAACACCTCCGCCGAGTCGAGGCTGAAGCCGTCTCCGAGCATCTTGCGGATCCGTTCGGCCATCCGAGAGGCTCCCGTCACATCGAGCGAGGCAGCCACGATGAACTCGTCGCCAGACATGCGGCCGACAGCGTCCTCCGGTCTGACGGCTGAGGTGATCCGCTTCGATGCTGAGACGAGTAATTGGTCGCCGACGGAGTGGCCCATCGAGTCGTTGATCAGCTTGAGCTGATCGAGATCGATGAACATCACCGCAACGGGTGCACCGGTCACTTCGGAGTCGGCGAGCAGTTCCTCGATCTTGATCACGATCTGGGCCCGACTCGGCAGACCCGTGAGCTCGTCGTGACGCGCCTGATGCGAGAGTCGCGTCTCGAGCGCAGCCTGTTCTCGGATCGCGCTCGCCAGCCGAAGGATTGCCGCGAGAGCAAGGACGAGACACAACGCGATGGTCGCAGGGACACCCTTGGACGTGCTGCGAGTCGCGATCACCACGATCGGGGCGAGCAGCGCGGCGCTGACGGCGATCAGTCGGCTGAGGCCGAGCGTGTGACTGAGAACGGGGGAAGGTCTGGCCAACGCCCGAATGGAGGGATGCAACACTGCTGCGCCGATGCAGGCCGGAACGAACAGGTAGGGCGCATCCAGCAGGGACTGTCGGACCCTGTCCAAGCGACCGATCTCGCCGAAGGCGAAGATGATGTCCCCGATGAACAAGAACGCCATGCCGATCAGGAGCAGTCGGAAGGCCGCCGAGCGATCCCCCGGCGAGAACGCCAGTCTGGCGGCCAAGACCAGTAAGCACATCGACACTGCCGGGTAGACCGACACCGAAAGTCGGGCCATCACCCAGGTGTTGGGGACGTCCATCGTCGGCACGATGATCAACACGTTGACCATCAACAGCGCGCCGGCACCGAGCATGATGCCATCCAGCAGCTCGCCGCGCTCGCTTTGTTTGGAACGGCGCGAGCGCAGCAGCCCGTACAGGGCCAGGGCGAAGAGTCCGTAGCCAGGCAATTGGAAGAGGTCGGGCAACAACGAGCGCGACCGGGTCAGGTCGCCCGAGGCTCCCGTGGCGTCGCCGACAGCGCCCCCGATGGTCCACAACAGACCCGTCGCGACCATCGACCACCACGGCCATTGCAGGGCCGGCCGGTGATGGCGGAGGCCGTAGACGGCGAGGGCTGACCCGCCGAGCGTCACTACCGAGTATCCAATTCCGCCAAATGCACCCAATGCGTGGAACACGATGATGATCGAGAAGATCGTGAACGCCACCCAGGTCGGCCGAGTCGATGCTTTCGACGGCTCGAAACCTCGAACAGCCGAATCGGCGGAATCGCCTCCGTCTTGTTCCCCATTCCATCCGCGGCGAAGCAACACCATGTCGTCCGCAACGTCGAACGTCGCTCCCCCACCGTCGGCCACAGAATCGTCAGCGAGTTTCGCCATACGAGCGTGTCCCGATCTTCCAGATGGCCGCACAAAAATTCATCGGCGCTGCTGACGAGAACTTGAGAGTTCGATCAGCAGCCGAATTCCCGCCATCATGATGCGTTGTCCTGGGAATCTGCCACCGCCGATCCCGTCGATTCGACATCCTCGTCGGCGGCCCGGCGAGATGCTGCGCGGAACACGCCGAGGATGACGACCATTCCCAGCCAGAACAGGGGATTCCCGAGAATACGGATGACCCCGTTGGTTCCACTGGTCAGCACGGGAACACGCCGGCCGAGATACGCAACTGTCGCTGCGCAACCTCCGATCGTGCCCACGATCGCACCACACAGGATGGCACTCGAACGGATCGCGCTGGCGTGGCGGCGGACTCCGACCTCACCCGTTGTCATCACTTGGATCAACGCGACCGCAGTTGTTCCGAGCGTGAAGACGACCGAACAGCGCGCCCACCAACTCAGTCCGTACCAGTTCCGCGGAACCGACGTTCGGCCGCCCCTGAGCTTGGCCCAGGCGGCCTGGGACGTGCGGTCGAACGACGAAAAACCTGCAAGGGCGGTCCAGCCCGAAGCCAGTTGTTGCGCGGTCGTGAAAGCGAACCCGACGGCGAACGTGACGGGGATGACAACGATGCCGTTGTTGCGACCGATGATCCTGGCCAAGATCAACGGAGTCAAGGTCTCGTTGCCGGGTCCCCATTCGTACGCCAGCCACAGCGCGGTCATGATCAGCCACAGGCGCTGCGTGCGTGATGCTGCCCGGAAGTCGCCACGAATCGCGTCTGTCAGGTCCGAAACCTCTGGCACCCTCAGCCGAGATGTGACCCTCGCGGACCATCGTCGCAATCGGCCCGGTCGCACCCCATCGACGATACCGCCACATTCACAAGCGGTGTTCGATTCAATACGCAGCGTGACGAATCGGACGAAACAGGTGTGGCCATTGGGTCACGCACCGTGGTATTGGGCAGGAACATCGGCAACGGTGAACCGTCGACGTTCATGCGCCATTTCCTCGATCAGCGAATGATGCAGAGCACACAGCGGTCGACCGAAGTCCGCTGACGTGGCATTGTCGTCACACTCAGCGAATCGGCACAGTGGCTGCTGATTCGTGAACGAGCGACCGAAACGGCGCCACAGCACCGATCTGCGTGGCATTGAAGCGGGAACGTTGAGAACGAAATACATGTTGCAGACCCCCTGCCCTTGACAATAGTCACACCTGATAGCCGTAATTCGAATATCGGCAGGGGCACCTCGACCTTGAAGGGTTTTGTTCCGGGCGTGTCGAATGACACTGAGCGCGTTCGAACCAGAATGAATCTGGACTATCGTCGTCTTCGTACGTACAGAGACGGACAAGCGGGCACGTTTTGCCGTTCACAGCGTTGGTCGAGACACGGCCGACTCCAGCAAAGGCGAGGCGCGCGAATGGCGGACGAAATCGAATCAGAGGCACGACCACTGCCTGGGCTGAGGACCTTTTTGGTTCGGAACAAGCTCAAGTTGATCCTTGTCGGCGGGGACGGCGCGTCCATCTTCTTCGGATTCATGTTCACACTGATGCTGACGCCATTCGGGACGGTCCACACGTTCCGAACCGTTGTCGTCGTGGCTGGGGTCGCCATGGCGGCTGGCCTGTGGGCAGTCCGATCTCAAGGGCTGTTCCTTGCCAGAGTCAGCGCTATCAGAGTGGTCGAGATCACCCGCATCGCCCGAGCGATGGCGATCTTGGCCGGACTGCTTCTCGTCTTCGATCGAATCGTCAAGACTGATCTGTACATCCGCTACACGGCGGTCGCGTGTGGCGTCGCGTTTCTTGCGATGTGCACCTCCCGTTCGTTCTTCCGGTCGTGGCTGACTGCGGCACGTGCCACTGGTTCCTACCGGCGCAATGTCGCCATCATCGGCACCGACGAGGAAGCAGTTCGGCTGATCGACCTGCTCAGCACACATCCGGACATCGGTATGACGGTGGTCGGCGTGATCGGTAGCCGGTCAGAGGCGGCCGAACATGTGTTGCAGAGCCAGTGGCTGGGCGAGGTCCACGAGGCAGAGGCAATCGTCGAATCACGCAATCTGTCTGGCGTTGTGATTGCGCCGCGGGGAACGTCGCCGACACGTCTCAACGAACTGATCCGCAGTCTGCACGTCGCGGGACGACACGTTCATCTGGGTACCGGCATCTCGGGCATCGACGCGCGTCGGCTTCGTGCCCTGCCGCTCGCCTACGAGCCGCTGTTCTACGTCGAGGCACCATCACTGGCCAAGGCTCAGTTGGTTGCCAAGCGGTGCTTCGACATCGTGCTCGGATCATTGGCTGTCCTCGTGCTCAGTCCCGTCCTCCTCTGCGTCGCCGTGGCAGTCAAGGTGGGCGACCGTGGACCCGTGCTGTTCAAGCAGACACGTGTCGGCCGATCGGGCCGGACCTTCGGCGTCTACAAGTTCCGCAGCATGCAGGTCGATGCCGAACAGCGGTTGGCAGAGTTCCAGAAGACCAACGAACGCAGTGGCCCGTTGTTCAAGATGGAGCGCGACCCACGCGTGACCAGAGTCGGCAAATTCCTGCGCGACTCCAGCCTCGACGAACTTCCTCAACTGATCAACGTCATCAAAGGCCAGATGAGCCTGGTCGGGCCACGCCCCGCTCTCCCGGCCGAAGTCCTTGCTTTCCCCGCCGACCTCCGCCTTCGCGAACAGGTGCGCCCGGGCATCACCGGACTCTGGCAGGTCGAATCTCGTGACAGCCCGTCGTTCGAGGCCTATAGGCGCCTCGACCTGTTCTACGTCGAGAACTGGTCACTGACCCTCGACCTGATCATCATGATCGGCACCGTGGAACAGACGCTCGCCCGAGTGCTGCGGATGCTGCGGCCAGGTCACCGGGTCGCCGACGCGTTCGTCGTCGACCCTGTGACGGTCGAGACCTGAATCCACCAAATTCGTCAAATCGAGTCGTTGGCCAGCACGAGGAGCGAAACGTCGGCAGCCAAGGCGCGTCCCAGTCGAAGCTCGACTGCACCGAAGCCGTAGTGGTCACTCGATGCAATGCTGAGAACGCCGAGGCACCGCCCTTCACCAGCGATGGGGAATGCAGCGACGCTGTAGATGCCGCGCTTCTGGCGGGCAATCGTGTAGTCGGGCCACTCGTCGAGGTGGCTCCGAGACATCGTGCGCGCCAGTCGGGCAGTGCGGAATGCCGTGATCGATGGCCCATCGCCGAGTCCGAGTTCGAGCGAGTGCAGTTCAACGGCATCTGCACTGGTCGCGATGACGCATGCGCTCTCGAACTCGGGACCGACGCAGACGAAGGCACACGCGACTCCGTCCATCGCCTCGAGCATGACCTCGACGGCTGCCCGGATTCGGTCGACCCAGCCGAGTGGGACGGACGTCGAGATCGACATGTGGTGAATGACCCGTACTCCCGAGAATCGGGTGCTAGTTCGCCTGTTCACTCAAGCAATGCGGTGCGAACGTCGCAGACCGCTGACGCGGATGGTACTCCGTTCCACGCCACGAAATGGTCACGAGCCTCGGCGCCACCCGGGCGGCCCGAATCGCACCCGCCGGGCCGCATGGTCGACCGACTCGACTTCTCGACCGGCGTTCAACCATGCCTTCGACTGGACGTTCGGCGTCCCGGTGCTCGGATCGTTCCCCCACCATCTCCGCGACTTCAGCGCGGCCGTCGGCAACGGACCAACCAAGCGCTCGACGTCGTCGAACTCGAGCGTGACCGGCTCATCTCCCGCTCTGCACAGGAACTCGAAAAGCGGGTCGTACTTTGCCACCGTTCCAGGATGCCACGACGACATCGGCGCTCGCCCGTTCGGGTGAGCGCCGATGTCTCGAATGCTTGGCGGAGCGAACTCCGAATGTCAGCTCGACGTGAGCGACTCGACGTCCTTCGGGGTCCTGCGCTGGTGAACGATTCCGAGTCCGACGAGGATGGCCATCAGCCCGGCCGCGATGAATGCCCCGATGGCTGCGATACCGGCGATCGTGCCGACTGTCGACCATGCGTAGGCCGACAGCAGAAGACCACGGAGTGTCTCGCCCTTGAACAGCGTGTTGCGGGTGTTGGTGATGCCATCAGCGCTGGCCTGGAGTTTGGCGATCTGAGTCGCCGGTTGACCAGCCGCAGCGGTGACTGCCGCTTTGGCCGCTGTCTCGGGCGCAGCGAGGTCGGCGTACGTCGCCCCAGGGGAGATCTTGGCAAGGTGGCCATTGATGTAGCTGGCGTACGCCTGTGCTCCATCACCGGTGGACAGTCGCTGACCCGCGTGCGACAGCAGGTCCGGCCGGCCTTCGGTGGTCAGTTGAGCGGCCGCGGGAAAGCTGATGTTCTGCGATGTCAGCTCCTTCCTGACGTAGTCGCTGGAGAAATTGTGACCCCATGTCAACAGTCCGCCAGCGACACCGAACACCGCTGTGGCGATGACGCCGAAGCCGATCAACACCGTGTCGATCGTGCGCCGTTTGAGGGTGACGACGGGTGTCGTCGCCGTCGTCGTCGTGGTGACGCCTTTCGCTGGTTCGATGTTTCGTGGTTGGACGACTGCTGCTGTGCTCATGTGTTCCTCCGGTGTTCGAGATGTCCTGAGCACAAACGTAGGAATCTCGCGCCCCGGACGTCAGGGGACGCAGACCCCCCGTCGTGTGACCTTGTACCCTGAATCGCTGCGCCCCGACGACGATGGTCCGATGTATCGCTTCTCCCCGCAACTTGTGGTGCGCCGCATTTGTCGGAACGTGGAGCGGCGGTCATTGGCGTCCGTCGACTCCCGGCAGACCACGACGGCATGTCTTGTGGGTCGCAGCGGCGCCCACGAGTCAGCCACGGACAGGTCGCTCCCGAGTCGTGCGACCGCCTCCAGCCACTCGACGAGCATCGTGGTTGGTACTGACATTTCACAAGCCGACCACCGACTGACCCTTCCACAGCCACTCCGGCTGCGCTCGAACATCATCCGTTCGCTACGGTCTTCCGTGAATTGGAAGAACTTTTCCGGCAGATGGAATTCGTGCGCAGAATCGACGAAAGAGGGGGGATCGTGCGAAGTGTCAGAATTGCATTGTCGATCTTCGAGTGGGTCGCCCGTGCTCAGCCAGTCGCGCTGACGGACATTGCGGTTGAACTGCACCTTCCCGTCACCACCGTCCATCGCTCGTTGACGGCACTCGCTGGCGCAGGTTGGATCCGCCAGGTCCAGCCGGGCAAGCGGTGGGTCGTCACCGACCGGATCGAACACGTCGTCGGACGACGCTTCGCGATGATGGCCGACCGGGCCCGTCCAGCGCTGAACGATCTCCGGACCAACACCGGCGAGTCGTCGATGTACGCGGTGGTCGACGGTGACCACATGGTGGTTGTCGTCGCTGTCGACTCGACCCAAGCGCTGCGAGTGGTCGGCAACGAGGGGAGCCGACATCCATTGCACCGTCTGTCGACCGGTAAGGCGGTGCTTGCGTCATGGACCGTCGACGACGTTCGCGGATATGCCCAGCGTGTCGGAATCGACGGCGTCGCGCTCTTGGAGGAATGCGAGGCCACTCGAGCAGCCGGCTATGCGGTCAACCTCGGTGGCTGGGAAGTCGGCGTGGGCTCGATCAGCGTTGCCGTTCGCAGTGATGGGCTCGGCCCCTCGGCGGGTGTCGGAGTATTCGGCCCGATCGAACGATTCGAAGGCCGCGTCGACGCCCTCGCCGAGCATGTCCATCGAGCGGGCCGGGCGCTGGCTGCCGACCTCCACGACTCTCCATCGATCCTGGCAACCACGAACACAAGGACGTCGTCATGACCCTGCTCGATCCAGTGCTGTTCCTCCCTGACCCGTTGCAGCGCACGGTGAAGTACACGATCATCTCGGTCGACGACCACGTCGTCGAACCACCGCACCTGTTCGAGACGTACATGCCTTCGCGACTGCGGTCTCGCGGACCGCAGATTGTCGAGGCCGGCAATGGCGCCCAGGTCTGGGAGTTCGAAGGCGCGATCTATTCCCAGGTCGGCATGAACGCGGTCGCAGGGCGTCGTCCGGAGACGGTCAAGCTCGAGCCGTTCCGGTTCGACCAGATGCGGCCCGGTTGCTACGACGTCCATGCCCGCGTGGCCGACATGGATCTCGGCGGGATCTGGGCGATGCTCAACTTTCCCTCGATGATCACCGGGTTCTGTGGTCGGGTGTTCGCGATGGCCAACGACGTCGCCGTTGGTCAGGCCGCTGTCAAGGCATGGAACGACTGGCTGTGGACCGAGTGGTTCCAGGCGTACCCGGATCGGATCATCGCCTGCGGCATCGTCTACCTCACTGATCCGGCCGAGGCCGCTGCTGAGATCCGGCGCAACGCCTCGCGCGGGTTCACGTCTGTCACGCTGCCCGAACGCCCGCACGCAATCGGGTTGCCGAGCTTGTGGGACCGGGCCCATTGGGATCCGATCATCCAAGCGTGCGTCGAGACCGACACCGTGATCTCGCTCCACGTCGGCAGCTCAGGGGGCTACCCCTCGCCGCCGGGATCTCCGGCGTTGCAGATCGGCGCGACGATGTTCGGTCAACTCTCGCTGGCAGCGTGCTCGGAGTGGCTGTGGTCGGGCTATCCGAAGGACTATCCGACGCTCAAGATCGCAATGAGCGAGGGTGGCATTGGATGGGTGCCGATGCTGATCGATCGACTCGACAACATTCTCGACCGTTCCGGCTATGGCCTCGGTTGGGACGAGCGGCCATCCGACGTACTGCGCCGGAACTTCTGGTTCTGCACGCTGGACGATCCGTCCACCATCGCCCTTCGCCATGTGATCGGCGTCGAGAACATCATGGTCGAGACGGATTACCCGCACGGCGACGGAACGTGGCCGAACACCCAGGCCGTGATCGAAGCGGTGTGGGGCGACATCCCGTCGGACGAATTGCGAATGATGTGCAGCGGCAACGCGTCGACGTTGTACCGCTGTCCCCTGCCCGACACCGTCCTCCCACTCTGACGACCACGAATCCGACTCGAGCATTGCAAAGGATCGTCGACATGAACTTCACACCCACCGTCGAGAAGCTGATTCCCGACTTGACCCCTCGCGAAGAGATCGTCCTGCTCGCCCGCACGCTGTGGCGCGAGGGCTACAACGATCACCTTGCCGGGCACATCACCGTCAGCCTCGGCGACGGCACGCTGCTGTGCAACCCGTGGTTGCTGACGTGGGACGAGATCCGTCCGAAGGACATCATCCGAATCGATCTCGACGGCAATCTGGTCGAGGGCGATTGGCCCGTACCACTCGGCATTCCGCTTCACCTCGAACTGCACAAGGCGCGCCACGACGTCAAGGTCGCAGTCCACAGCCATCCTCTGTACGGAACCGTGTGGAGCGACATCGGCGAGGTTCCTCCCGCAATGGATCAGAGCTCCAACCTCGGGGGAGGGGGCGATCTCGTCCTGGTCGCGGAGTACGGCGGCGCCGTCAACGACGCGAATGCCGCGCGCGGGGCAATCGACGCGATGGGTGAAGCAGAGTTGGCACTGCTGGCAGGCCACGGCGTGTTCGTCCTCGGCTCGACGGTCCGCGCCGTACACCAGCGCGCCGTGGCTCTGGAACAGCGATGCCGCAATGCCTGGTACGTGCGAGCCGCAGGCGGGAAGCTGGATTCGCCACTGCCTGCGTGGTTCATCGAGCGGACCCGAGACACCGATGGCAACGGCTTCCGAGGCTTCTGGGAGGCGATGGTTCGTGCGGAACTACGCGCCGATCCAACCCTGCTCGACGAGTCGGACTCGAGGTACTGAGCGGTGACCCGACATCCGTACCACGATGTCGCGATCGTCGGCGCGTACAACACGCGTCAGGCTCGACGACTGCCTGGCGAGACGATGCATTCGTTGCTGGTCGACGCCGTGTTCGGGGTGTGCGCCGATGCCGGCGTCGGCGTCGACACAATCGATGCTCTCGTCGGTCAGGGCCCCGCCGAACTGGCATACGATCTCGGCCTCGGCCCCGTCACCAGAGCGATGTCGAGCCTCGGGATACCGGCGATTCGCGATGCCGCACATCTGATCACCACCGGTGAGGCAACGACCGTTGTCGTTGTCACCGCTGGCGCCGGGCTGCTGCTCGACGACGGGGCGACCGCTCCGTGGACCCGACCGACCAACGAACTCGTCGTCTCGTACGGACTGTTCACGGCCGCCGAGTTTGCGCTGATGGCACGCCGGCACATGCTCACGTTCGGCACAACCCCAGAGCAACTGGCCACGGTGGCCGCGACCATCCGCAACAACGGTCACGTCCATCCCGGCGCCGTGTACAGCGGCCGTGGTCCCTTCACGGCGGCCGACATCCTCGACTCGCCGATGATCGCCGAACCCTTTCATCTGCTCGACTGCTCGACGACGAGCGAGGGTGGTTGTGCCGTGTTGCTGACGCGCTCCGACATGGTCGGCGACGGTGTGCACCCGCCCGTGTACATCCTCGGCTCGGCCTCGGACAGCTTCGGTCAGGCCTACAGCCAAGCGCCATCGTGGGATCTTCGCGGCGCTTCCAGCGGCAACGACGTTCCTGCTGGCTACGTCGGGCGTCGAGCTGCGCGCACCGTGTTCCGGCAATCAGGTCTCGGCCACGACGACGTCGACGTCTGCGAGTTCTACGATCCGTTCTCGTTCGAGATCATCCGCCAGTTCGAGGCCTTCGGCTTCTGCGCCGATGGCGAGGGCGGGCCGATGGTCACCAGCGGGGCGATTGCACCGGGCGGCCGTTGGCCGGTGACGACCGACGGCGGGACGATGTCGTTCGGCCACGCGGGAATCAGCACTCAGCAGATCCAACGTGTCATTCGTGGCGTGCAGCAGATGCGCGGCAACTGCTCGACGATGCAGGTGGCGAACGCCGAGGTCGCGCTCTGTTCGAATGGCGGCTCCGGCGCCCTCTTCAACGATCTGATGCTGTTGGGAGTCGAACGGCCATGACGATGCTCGAACCACGGCTGATCGGCATTCCCGTGCCCCGAATGTCACCGGAGGCCACGTCGTACTGGGAAGGCACCCGTCTCGGCGAACTCCGCTTTCAACGCTGTGACGTCTGCGCATCGGCCAACTTCGGCCCCGGTCTTGTCTGTCGGGCGTGCCGCAGCCGCAATCTGACATGGGTGTCCGGTGCCGGGTTCGGTGCGGTGTACTCGTGGACAGTTGTCTGGCGGCCACAGACACCCGCCTTCGACGTGCCGTATGCACCAGCGATCATCCGCCTCGATGAGGGTTATGACGTTCTGACCGCACTGGTCGGCCTCGATCACACCGAGATCACAGAAGGCCTGCGCGTCTCGGTGGAGTTCCATTCGATCAGCGCCGAGATCACCCTGCCGTTCTTTCGCCCGGTGTCCGTGTGACCGACGGTTCGGCTCCTCCTCTCGACGGTATCCGGGTCATCGACCTCTCAACCGGGATCGCCGGCGGCTACTGCACCAAGCTGCTCGCCGACCTCGGGTGCGACGTCGTCAAGGTCGAGTCGCCCACCGGCGATCCGCTGCGGCGGTGGTCGGCATCCGGATCGGTCGGCCTGGACGGCGACGCCGACGGTGCCCTGTTCCGGTATCTGCACACGTCGAAGCGTTCCGTCGTCGCCGATGCGACAACTCCCGAAGGACGAGGCGAGATCCTCGGGCTCGTCAGAGGCGCGGCGATCGTCGTCGAGAATTGGCGCCCTGGCGTTGCCGAAGAACGGGGATACGGCATCGACGCCCTGCGCGAGGTCTCGACCGACGTGTCACTGGTCTCGATGTCGGCGTTCGGGCGAGGCGGCCCGATGACAGACACGACCGCCAACGAGTTCACCGTGCAGGGTTGGTCGGGCTCGATCTCGACCCGTGGCACGCTCGATCGGCCGCCGCTCACAGCCGGCGGCGCCACCGGAGAGTGGGCCACCGGAACTTTCGCAGCACTTGCTGCGCTCACGTTCCATCAGCAATCCGTTGTCAGCGGACACGGCGACCACCTCGACGTGTCGATGTTGGAAGCGTTGATGCTCACGCACACGACGTACGCACCCGTCTTCGCGTCCTACCTCGGTCAGCGCGGCATTCCGAACGTACGCACGATCGAATTGCCGTCGATCGAACCGGCCAGCGACGGATGGGTCGGCTTCTGCACGGTGAGCGGACAGCAGTTCGCCGACTTCGCCAACCTCGTTGGCCATCCGGAGTGGACCGAGGACCCGGTGTGGATGCTGCAAACGGGGCGGCAAACGAGGTCCGTCGAGTTTCGCGCAGCGGTCGCCGAGTGGACCACGAAACGCACCGTCGCCGAGATCATCGACGAGGCAACGTTGTGGCGTATCCCGGTCGTTCCGATCGGCGACGGCGTCACCATCCCGCAGCTCGAGCAGTTCGTTGCACGCAACACGTTCGTTCCGAACCCGCGCGGTGGGTTCCTGCAGCCCGGCTTGCCGTACCGTTTCAGCGACATCCAGAGCCGACCGTTTGCAGCAGCGCCTCGGCTTGGGCAGCACAGTGGCTCCGTCGAGTCGGTCGAGCCCAGTGTGCCGTCCGGCAAGCTCGCATGGGCACGCGCTGATCCAGCTGCCGACAAGCCACTTCGCGGACTGCGGATCGCCGACTTCACGGCGTACTGGGCCGGGCCCTTCGCCTCGCAGTGGTGCGCGACGATGGGTGCCGACGTCATCCACGTCGAATCTCCGACGCGACCGGACGGGATGCGCACGGCAACAACGAAACCGATGAGCGAGGACCGGTGGTATGAGTGGGGTCCGGTGTACGCCTCGGCGAACACCGACAAGCGCGGCATTGCCGTCGATCTTTCCCGACCCGAAGGACGCGACATCGCGCTGCGGCTGGTCGCCGAGTGCGACGTCGTGATCGAGAACTTCTCGCCCCGCGTGATGCCGAACTTCGGGCTCGGTTGGGAAGAATTGTCTCAGGTCAGACCCGACCTGATCATGGTCCGCATGCCTGCGTTCGGATTGTCCGGTCCGTGGACCGACCGGACCGGCTTCGCCCAGACGACCGAGCAGATCTCGGGAATGGCCTGGCGCACAGGGTTCTGCGATGGACAGCCGCTGCTGCCCCGAGGCGCCTGCGATCCCCTCGCCGGCGCCCATGCGATGATCGCCCTCATGGCTGCACTCGAGCATCGACGACGCACCGGGCGCGGCCAATTGATCGAGGCGACCCTTGTCGAGGCTGCTCTCAACCTGACGGCCGAGGTCGTCGTCGAGCAGCAGGCCTATGGACAGTCGATCGGCCGGATCGGGAACCGCTCGCATCACATTGCACCGCAGGGCTGCTACCGCTGCAGCGCCGGGGATTCCGAATCCGAGCGCTGGATCTGCATCTCGATCGAGGACGATCTGCAGTGGCGAGCGCTGCGGGCGGCGCTCGGCGAACCGCCTGCGTTGAGCGCTCCGTTGCTGGAAGCGGGCGCGGCGCGTCAGATGGCTCACGACCGCATCGACGAAGCGCTGTCGGCCCTGACCATCGGTCACGATCGCGACGACTTGGTCAGCCTGCTGACCACCGCGGGGGTGACGTGCGCGCCGGTGTGGCCGGCCAGATGTCTCGACCAACTCGAGCAGCCGCGAGCTCGCGGATTCGTCGAGTCCGTAGACCGCGCCGTGGTCGGCCGCCATGAGCTGTGGGGGATGCCGGTCCGACCGCTGGAACGGACCGAGTGGGTGTGGCACGAGCGACCGGCGCCCACCATCGGCGAGCACAACACGGAGATTCTCTGCGGTCTGCTCGGCTTCGACGAGACCGAGGTGACCCGCCTCGCCGGTACCGGCGTGATCGGCGACCGGTGGATCACCGGCTGACCACCGTTGGTTGGTGAGGTCTGCATCGATCCGAGCCAAAGCGCTGGCATGGTGTCAGGACCAACGCCCCCGCTGATCACGATGTCGGCCACGGACAGCGCATTTCCGTGCGCGACGTCCGAGTTCAGCCGAACACGGACGTCACCCAGCGGCAGATGCGGTCCGCGGTTGCTGGTGAATTGTTCGTCAGTCCGTGACCTTCACCGGGAAGGATCTCGACGTCGCCGTGACCCTGGGCGAGCATCTGCACGACATGGCTGGTCTCGGCCGGCAGTACATCGTCGTCTGCTCCGTGGAGCAACAGGAATGGTCGAGGCGCGAGTCCGGCGGCGCCCTCGCAGCCTGATGACTGAGTCGACAGGGTGCACACACCGACGACGGCGCGCGGCAATGCCAACCCCACATTGACAGCCACGGCTCCACCGAAGGAATGTCCGAGTGCCACGACTCTTCCAGCGCCGCGTTGCGATGCAAGATCGACGGCGCCGATCGCATCCAGCGTGCTCAGCTGCAGATGCGATGGTCGGCGGTAGTCGACGATGACGGTGGCAACCCCCTTCATCGCCAGACTTCGCCCGATCGCCGGATACATGGCTCGACCGGGGCCGAGGAACCCGCCCATGCCGCCGCCGCAGGCAACCACGAGCCGGTCTGCGTCGATCGGCCCGAACCACATCAGACCGACGAGCCCGCGCATCGTGTAGATCTCCGTCAGTCGAACGCCAGCGCCGAGATCGACTTCGCTGACACCCAGCGGTTCCAGCAGATCAGCAGGATGGACATCGTCGGCCATCGCCGGACGATACACATTCGCGCCTCGACACACTCCCATTCGATGTCGGCCGCCGTCACCGTGCAAACTAGAACTTGTTCCAGAGGAGGATCTGCCCCATGCAAATCGCGTACACACCCGAGCAGGAGACGCTGCGTGACGAGCTGCGCGAATACTTCGCCGAGCTGATGACGCCCGAGCGTCGGGCCGGGCTGGCCGAGGGGATCGAGTCGGGCGGTCGCCAGGTCTATCTCGACACGATCAAGCAACTGGGAACTGACGGGTGGCTGGGCATCGGCTGGCCGACGCAGTACGGCGGCCAGGACCGGACAATGATGGAGCAGCTGATCTTCAGCGACGAGGCCCTCACGGCGCGGATTCCGCTGCCGTTCTTGACGATCAACACGGTCGGCCCGACCATCATGGAATTCGGCACCGACGAGCAGAAGGACTTCTTCCTCCCCCGAATCCTGCGCGGCGAGATGCACTTTGCGATCGGTTACTCCGAACCCGATGCAGGTACCGACCTCGCTTCGCTCACCACCCGGGCCGTCCGCGATGGCGACGAGTACGTGATCAACGGCTCGAAGATGTGGACCAGCCTGATCGACTCGGCCGACTACGTGTGGCTCGCTGCTCGCACCGATCCTGATGCGCCGAAGCACAAGGGCATCACAGTGTTCCTCGTGCCGACATCGGCCAAGGGCTTCAGTTTCACGCCGGTCCACACCCTGAGCGGCGCAACGACCAGCCAGACCTTCTACGAAGAGCTCCGGGTGCCGGCATCGGCAATCGTCGGTGGTCTCAACGAGGGGTGGCGACTCGTCACCGGCCAACTCAATCGCGAGCGGGTCGCGCTCTGTTCACCAGCCGGTGTACAGCGCGCATTGGCCGAGACCTGCGACTGGGCCGCGAACACCAAACTGGCCGATGGATCCCGGCTGATCGACCAACAATGGGTGCAGGCCAACCTGGGACGCGTCCACGCCAAGGTCGAATTCCTGAAGCTGATCAATTGGAAGATTGCGTGGGGTGTCACGCGCGGAGTGAGCCCCGCAGACGCATCGGCAACCAAGGTCTTCGGCACCGAATTCGCGACCGAGGCCTACCGACTGCTGATGGAGTGTTTCGGCGATGAGGCGTTCATCAGGACCGACTCGCCCGGAGCAATCCTCAAGGGTCACATCGAACAGGCGTATCGCGGCTCGTTGATCCTCACGTTCGGCGGCGGCACGAACGAGATCCAGCGCGACATCATCGCAATGGTCGGACTCGGCATGCCCAGGGCGCCGCGATGACCGGCAACCAATCGTCGTTCGCGTGCTCCACCTTGTCCACCTTCTCCCCCCTCTCCCCCGCACACAGGAGCCAGTAGACCATGGACTTCTTCTTCACCGAGGAACAGCAAGATGTCACCGGATTGGCCCGCAAGATTCTCGAGGATCGAGTCACTCACGAGTCGTTGACCACGCTGGAGCGCAGCGGCGAGCCGCGATTCGATGCGTCGCTGTACGGCGAACTGGCCACAGCGAACCTGCTCGGAATCGGACTCCCCGAATCCGTCGGCGGCAGCGGTCTCGGCTTGCTCACGCAGTCGCTCGTGCTCGAGCAGATCGGGCGCACCCTCGCTCCGGTGCCGTACTTGACGTCGATAGCGATCGCCGCCGACACGATCGCTGCGTTCGGATCATCGGCGCAGATCGACAGCTGGGTCCGTCCTGCGATCGACGGCCGGAAAATCCTGACTGCTGCGCTCTCGGAGCCACACAACCGTGATCAGAATCGGCCGGACACGACAGCGACCCGCGACGGCGATGGCTGGCTGCTCGATGGCGTCAAGACCACAGTGCCCTTCGCGACATTGGCCGATGTCATCATCGTCACTGCCTCGATCGACGGACGCGCCATGGCATTCCTCGTCGAACCGTCGAGAAATGGTGTCATCGTGACAGAGCAGGACACCACCAGCCACGAGCCGTACGGCTACGTCGAATTGAACAACGTGCGCGTCAGTCAAGCCGACCTCGTCGGCACCGGTGCGGCAGACGGCGGAGCAGTCGTCCAGCGACTCCTCGAGCGGGCGACCATCGGTCTTTGCGCGCTGCAGCTCGGGATCACCGACAAGGCGTTACGTGACACTGCTGCCTACACCAAGGAGCGGGTCCAGTTCGGCCGCCCGATCGCCACGTTCCAGGCCGTTGGCCACCGATGTGCAGACGCCTACATCGACGTCGAAGGCATCCGCCTGACGCTCTGGCAGGCGATCTACACAATCGAGTGCGGGGGCGATGCGACGATGGACGTGCGCACCGCGAAATTCTGGGCATCGGAGGGCGGCCACCGGGTCGCTCACGCGATCGTCCACCTGCACGGCGGCATGGGCATCGCCACCGAATACCCGATCCACCGGTACTTCTCGTTCGCCAAGCAAATTGAATTCTCACTCGGCGGCGCCACCGAGCAGGCGATGCGCATCGGAGCGCAGCTCGCTGCGAACGCAGGCTGACGAATTGCCGGGCCGTGTCGATCGGGACCCGTTAGCTCACATCGTGTTCGGGTAGTACTCCCCCGGTTGCAATTCAGCGACGTCGGCATCGAAGTTCGAGGTGAAAGGCCAACTCGACTCCTCGCCCGGGACCGGAATCTGGTTGAACCGCCCCAGCTCACCACCGCCAGCGCGTTCGTTTCCGATCAACGACCAGGCCTGGCGTTTGTACGTCCAGTTGTCCGGTTGCAGCCGATGGCACTCGTTGAAATGATGGATCGATGCTTCGCGTTCGCCGCCACGCCAGAAGTGGTTGGCCAACTCGAAGTGTGCCGCAGCTCGCGAACTCGACAGGGGTCGGGGCTGCGACGCCGCGACGACGTCGTCGGGTGTCATTGCGAACTGGCTCGACGCTCCGTTGTGGGCCCAGTCGCGGATCGCGTCCGGGTACGCCTCGCGATCCTGCCCACCCTGCAGCAGCTTCATCAGGTTCGGGCGCGCCCTCGTCTCCGCTGTCGGAGGGGCATCAGCGGCTTGGCGAGCTCGCTCAGCCATCATCGCCCGCATCGATTCGGGATACACCGTCGTCCCGGGCCAACCCGGCTCCGGTGGTCGAACGATCACACCCTGCTCGTCGATCCAGATCACATTGGGAATGTTGACCACGCCGAACAACGCATCGAGTTGATGGGTGGGATCGAGTAGCGACGGGTGTTCGGGCTGGGCAGCCTCGATGAAGGGCCGTGATGCGTCGGGTCCGCTCAGCTCCAGCGAGACAGTGACGATCTCGACGCCGAGGGGATGGAGCTCACTGCGGAGTGCCTGCCACACGGGCAGGTCGAATCGACAGCCTCAATACGGGGCCCAGGCGACCAGGACCACCTTCTGCCCGCGCAGTGACGACAGGTGGAATTCGTTGCCGCCGATGTCGTCGAGCACGAGTTCCGGGGCCTGTGCCGTGACCAGTGCATGGGCACTCAGCGATTCGGGCCCGATCGCCCACAGTCCGTGGGCCTCGTCGTGCACCCTCGCCATTCCGAGACGGTCCGCTGTCGCGACGAGGTCGAATTCGCCGGCGAGCGGGACGCACATGTCGCCCTTGCACGCACCTTCAGGTTTGATCTCCCAGCCAGTTCCCTCGTGGAACGCTGCGGCATCGAGATCGAGTCGGTCGAGGATCATCGACCGATCGTACTCACAGGATCGAGTGGGTCGTGGTTGTGGTGACCAAAGCTTTCGCCGTGATCTGCGACGTGCCCGCCGCGCGGCCGACCACCGTGTACGCCAGATCGGTGCCATCGAGTGACAGCATCCATTGGTCGGATTCCTCTCTCGCGACCTGGAACGTGACGCGGTAGACGCCGATGTCTGCCAGGTCGAACGTACCGGCGCCCGTTCGAGCAATCACCGGCAACGTGGAGGGGCCATCCTGAGAAAAGTTGACCGCCGCGCCGACCGTAACGGTCGAAGAGTTGTCGGGGGCCATGCGTACCGATCACGGGGGTGGTCAAGGTCTCGTTTGCGGTGAGGGGTATCGACCGGGTGCCGACCGTGTTCGGAGCGCTGCGAGTGTCCAACAATGCATGGAGTCGTGTCCACGAAGACAGCCGGAGCGGCCGAGGTGTCGTCACCACGCGCTTGCGCGTACCAATGCACCTCCGCCCAACGTCACGGCAACGGCGGCTCCGATGGCAGCCCATCGAGTCGCAAGGCCACGGGCGGTTGGTGGGCGGAACGTTCGGCCGATCGACCTGCGGTCAGCCTGTCACGCAAAGTGGTGGACGATTCAGATCAGCTGACCAGGCGCGAACCCGACGTCGTGTCATCCGGGTCAGCATCCACCTGGGGCTGATCACGGGGCGGCAACAGACCCGCCTCCCGACACAGCTGCGGCCAGGCCTTGGCAGACTCACGATCGACGTTGAACTTCTGCATCAACGCCTCGATCGGTCGTTGCCCCGCTCGTGTCGCGGTCGCGTACAGCGCAGCGATCACGGCGAGGTCCGGCACGCTCTTGGCTGGTGGCCGCATGTTGGTGTCGACGCCAGGCTCGATGTTCGTGGTCATTGGAACCACGCAACCACCTCGAAGTCGACACGGCAACCTGCTCTTGCCTGGCATCCGGTCTCTTGCATCGATTCTCCCATCGGCGGAGACTGCGCTGGGCGCTCGGGTCTGGACATCCCGAATCGGTGCCTGTGTCCATCTCGACGCACTACGGCGCCGGATGAAGGGGCGCTGTCCGTCGGCCGTCGGCCTTGACGATCCGGATCAGCGTGGCCCAGCACACCAAGGCGACGGTGAACAGCACACCGACACGGACGGGCATCGTGGTCCGGTCCGTACCGACCAGGAAGAGGTGGACCGTGCTCATCAGCAAGAGTGGAAAGCTGAGGGAGTGGATGGCCCGCCACAGCCGCTTGCCCAGGCGGCGCCGCAGCAACGACGTGACCTCGACGGCGATCAGGAGATACAACGCAACGATGCCCCAGGCCACCGCGCTGACGTGGTAGGTCCCGGTGAAGGGGACGAGAACGTTGATCACGGTGATGGTGACGTAACCATCCGCGACCAGGGCTGCGACGTGGATGATCGAGAAGACCACCGCCAAGCCACCGATGAAGCGGTGCAGGTCGAGCATCCAGATGGGCTTCGGCTTCTTGCCCAGGAGCCGACTCGACAAGGCGACGCCCCACAACACGCTCAGGGCCAACATCGCCCAAGCGACCATGCCTGCGGAACGAGCCACGTACCACCATGTTTGACTCGTCATCCGGCGTTGCCTCGTTCAGGTCCGAGTTCGACGTGATCCGCCAGCACGAGCCTGCCGGCGGCGACCACGCGATAGACATCGGGGCCCATCGCACGAAATGCGAGTGTGTCCGACCGAGCGCCGTCAGTCATCAGGAACCACGCTGTCGCCAGTTGCGCCGTGGTCGCTGCCGTGGCCGGCGTTGCCATCGCGCGGGGCACCCGACGGCGTCGCCAGGGTGGAGAAAGGCTGGGTCGAGGCGGGTCCGATGGGTGCCGGCTGGGCGTGCGACGAATCGGTGGAGATCGGCTGTGTGGAGATCGGCTGCGAGGACGGTGGCCGTATGGCGGGCGGCCGCTCCGTCGTGGGCATCGGAATCGGCGGGGTCGGCGATGTGGTCTCCATCGGCGCAACAGTGGGGTCCGGCGGAATCGTCTTCGACGCGATCGTGCTCGACGTGGTCGTCTCCGCGTGCCCCTCCAGCGCAGTCGTTGCCAGGGTGACGTTGATGGTCGAATCGCGCAGTGACGCGACGGCTGTCAGCAGGCTGTTCGACGAGGCGAAGCCGATCACGATGACATCCGACCCGATCGATCGCACCGATGAAACGGACCATCCGTCTGCCGGCGTCACTGCGTGAAGGCTGAGCGTGTCGAGCCCGTGGTCGAGTGTGACCACGCCCGCTTCGCCGACGGAGAAAACACGCTGGTTGATGGTTGTCGAGTCCGACGACGCAACGCTGGTGGACGACCCGACGAGCTGCGTCGAACCGAGGGCCCTATCGACCGGCCCGCCGGGTCCTGCCAGCGCCTGTGCGTTGACGAGCGCAGCGACGAGCCCAGCGGCCAGGACACCGGCGACCGAAAGAGCAGTGGCGTGTCGAGTTCTCATGCGGTCAACGTAGTGAGCGCCTCGCTGGCTGATGGCCGCAGGCGATCCAAGACTTGTCCAAGAATCAGCTGATCTGTTGCGGTCTGGGGTCGCGTCGACGTGAGGAGTGCGTTCGTCGGCCACACTGTCCGCTGTGCACATCCTGCTCGTCGAGGACGACCAAGCGATCGCAGTCTCCCTCGTCGACGGACTGCGGGCTGCCGGCTACAGCATCACCCACGCTGCCACAGGCGCTGCAGCGCTCGAGGCCGGACCTGCTGACGCGGTGCTGCTCGATCTCGGGCTCCCGGACATGGACGGTCGCGATGTCTGCCGGATCTTGCGGAGTCGAGGCAACGTGCCGATCATCATGTTGACCGCTCGTGGCGACGAGTTCGATCGCGTGCTCGGCCTCGAACTGGGCGCTGACGACTATGTGACAAAGCCGTTCAGCTTCCGCGAACTGGTTGCACGCGTGCGTGCCGTGACGCGCCGCTCCGGGCCGGCGACCCCCGGTGGGCCCGTCACCGACGGGAGCGGCACTCAGATGGTCGGTCCACTCGAGATCGATCGTCGGACCCGGCGCGTGCGGCTCAGCGGGGATGCAGTGACCTTGACTGCCAAGGAGTTCGACCTCCTCGCCTACCTCGCCGTTGATCCGGGTGCCGTATGCACACGCACCGACATCCTCGAGAACGTGTGGGATGTCAACTGGTTCGGGCCGACCAAGACGGTGGATGCGCACATCGCTGCGATCCGCAAGAAGCTCGGCGACCCTCACTGGATCAACGCTGTGCGCGGGGTCGGGTTCCGACTCGAGGCGCCCGGGTGAGATGGCGGCTGGTCGCGGTGTTCGTGGCGATCATCATCGTCGTCTTGGCGGCGCACGACATTCCGTTGGCAGGCCACCTCCGAACCGTGGAGCGCGATCGACTCGTGACGGGGCTGGAGCGCGACGCTTTCGTCATCGCCGGCCGAGCCGAGGAGACCCTCCAGGCCGAACACGGACGAGGCGATGCCGCCCTCCAGGGTTTGATCGACACGTATCGCAACGCCAGCGGGGCTCGGGTCGTGATCACGGATCGTCTCGGGGTAGCCACCGCGATTTCCGACGAAGAGGTTGCGACGGGCGCAAACTACGCGACTCGGCCGGAGATCGCCAGCGCGCTCTCCGGCTCGCCGACGACCGGCGAGCGGTTCTCGTCGACGTTGGGCTTGCGCCTACTGTTCGTTGCTGTCCCGGTGCTGTCGGGCAACGCTGTGGTCGGGACGATCCGCCTGACCTACCCCGCTGCAGAGGTCGGCCGCCGGGTGGCGACGCGCGTTCGCGGGCTGCTGATCGTCGCGCTGATCTCGGTGATCACCGCCGCCGGGGCGGCAGCGGTACTCGCAGGCACGCTCACCCGACCGATCCGGCGGCTCCGGGCAGCGACAGAACGCTTGGCCCGCGGCGACCTGATCGTGACAGCGCCCACCAATGAGGGACCACCCGAGATTCGCGGGCTCGCAGGCGCATTCAACTCGATGTCGTCGAGGATCCAACATCTGATCGACGAGCAGCGGGCGTTCGCCGGTGATGCCTCGCATCAGTTGAGGACGCCTCTTACGGCGCTTCGGCTTCGACTGGACCAGGCCGCCGACATGGTCGACACCGATCCGAGCGGCGCTCGAATGCGCATCGAGGCGGCCAGCGCCGAGACGGAGCGCCTCCAACACCTCGTCGACGGGCTGCTCGCCCTCGCCCGAGCCGACGGTCGCACAGACACAGTCGGGGTCGTCGATCTGGCAGCACTCGCTCGCGAGCGCGCCGAAGTCTGGCAGCCACTGGCCGAGGAGCAAGGCATCGAGCTGACCGTTCGCGCCGGTGAACAGGCGTTCGCCTCTGCCATTCCTGGCGCAGTCGAGCAGATCATCGACAACTTCACCGACAACGCGCTCGCCGCGACACCCCACGGCGGTCATGTCGAGATCGAGGTCGACACTTCGATCAGTCATCGCATCGTGCTCCATGTTCGCGACACCGGACCCGGCATGACCGACGAACAACTGGCCCGCGCCTTCGATCGATTCTGGCGCGCTAGCGGAACGGGAACGTCCGGGTCGGGTCTCGGCCTGGCGATCGTGGCCCAGCTGGCGAATGCATCCGGTGCTGTTGCAACCATCACCAACCAGCCGGAGGGCGGCATCGACGCCGCAGTGGCCTTCGTCAACGACTGACCCCCTCAGATCCATCCCCGATCCCGCTCAGACCTCGAATGTCTGCAGCGTGACAGTTCTGTGAACCGTCCCGTTGTCTGCGACGCCGAGACCGGCGAGACCAGCGGCATCCAACATCGACATCGCGTCGGGACCATCGAGCATCATCGCCGCCTTGGCGAAGATCTCGGCAGTTGCGGCATCGCCGGCAACGACCGTCACGATCGACAACCCGGCCTGCGAAGGCTTCGACGTCGCCGGATCGATGATGTGATGGGCCTGGGCTCCTTCGGGTGTGAGCCACCTCCGAATCGTCGTGCCGGACGTCGCAACGCCCCCTGATCCGAGCCGGATACAGGCCAGATGGTTCGGCCGATCTGTCGGATCCTCGATGCCGAGGTACCAGGACTCTCCCGGGCCTGGCACGCCGCAGACGGCGAGGTCACCACCGATGTTGACGAGTGCGCCGAGTGCGCCCTCGGCGACGAGATCCTCCGCCACGACGTCCGCGGCGAAGCCTTTGCCGATCCCGCCGAGATCCAATGCGGCCCCGGCCGGAACCGTCACCGTCGATTGGACGAAATCCACTACGATCTCGTCGCTGACTCCGACGCGAGTCGCCACCACGGCCGGAGCCGGCGCCGACGTCGTGACGCTATGGGTATAGCCGTGCTCGAGCAATCTGGGCAGCATCGTGATGTCGAACGATCCGCCCGTCTGGCGACAGCCCGAGATCGCTCGCGCCACCACTGCCAAGGTGTCCTCGTGCACGTGCACGGCCAGACCGGCTGAGTGGTTGGCGAGAGTGATGTCACTGGTGGCGAGGAAACGGCTCCACAGCGACTCGAACTGCCGAACCCGACGTTCGGCAGTGGCGAGCATCTCCGGGCGTCCACCGTGGATGACGACATGAGTCGAGCATCCCATCGCACGAAATGAGATCTGCAGCGGTTCCGCACCCTCGATATCGGGCACCGACGGCGACGGCGCATTTGCCTGCGGCGACACGTCAGACGCCACTTGGTGCAGTCGTGGCCGCCGGCGCAGGAGGGGCAGGGGCGCGAGCGACGACCGGCGCGGGCGCCGGGCTGGCAGGGGCTGCAGGGACTGCCGGGGTCACGGCCTGGCTGTGCGGCTGCGTGGTCACGGGCGGAACCGCCGCGGCGGGCGCAGGTGCCGACGTTCGCGCAGGTTTGGGGGTCGCTCCGACCCTCGGCACGATCGCGGGAACCGGAGCTGTCGGTGTCACCGGACCATCGGATGGGGGAACCGTGATCGGCAGGTCCGGGATCGCCAGCACGATGGTCTCGGCGACCGGCGCAGGTGGCGGCAGCACCGGGGCGGCGATGGTCGGCGGCGCCGCAGGGCCCGTGGTAGCGGTCGTCGCAGGAGCCTGCGCGATCAGATTGACTGCCGGGGCGTCGGACCCGGTCTTGCTCGTCGCTGTCTCAGTCTTGGCTGTCTCAGTCTTCGCTGTCCCAGTCGTCGCTGGCCCGCCCGTCGCTGGCCCGCCCGTCGCTGGCGCTGTCGTCACCGAGGTGTCGGACACCTCGGTGCGCGACGCCCTCTTGCTCGCGGTCGGCGGTCGGTTTGCTGCAGCCAGAACGGCGGTCAATCCGAACATGCCGGACACGGCGAGTCCGGCGACGGCGATTCGCGCGCCCCCAGCGACGTGGCGCTTGCGGGGCAATGGTCGGGCCGTACGCCGGGTGGGCGAAGGCCGAACGGGACCGGCTGACGCAGAAGACGTCGGAGGCGCCCAGATCTCTCGCTGGCCATCGGCATTGCCGTTCTGCGGCGCGCGATCAGCGGCAGGTTGTCCGCGGCGGCTCCGCAGCGCAGCCACGCGAGCCAGGTTCTCAGCGTCAGTCACCGCTGCCGCTCTGGGACTCGCTGCCATGACTCTCGGAGGTCCCGTCGTGGACTTCGTGCTCGCTGTAGACGTCGTCACCGGCCGCTCCGGCCGATGAAGGAGCTGTCGTCGACGCTGCAGATGGCTTGATCGGCGTTGGAGCGGTGATCAACGATGGCGCCGGTGTCGACGGCACGTCCGGGGGCGATGTCGCAGGTGTCGCCGGCACGACCCGCGGCGATGGATGAGGCGCCGTCGGTGATGGTGATGGCGAGGTCGACATCGTCGGTGCCTCGTCGTTGGATCCGGCGATGACCGAAACCGACAGCGGGTCGACGGCGGCCAGGCTTTCGGCACCTGGCAGACGGTCGTTCGTCACCGAGACGACCACGTCGGCGCCGACGAGATCGGCGGCGAAACCAACGACACGTTCGGAGTTGGTGAACTGCACTGCGACATGCGTGCCGCTGTTGGACATCGCCAGGATGCTCCAGCTGGTGGCCGGAATCAGCTCGTTGCTCGCCATTGCACCATCGGCGACATCGATCGTCACCGTCCCCGCATCGCCCACCTGATACGAGATCGTTCGTGGGGCAGCACCGACGGGTGCTGGCACTGCCGAACTCGCAGCCGATGTCGAACTGGCGATCGATGTCGATGTCGATGTCGAACTGGCGATCGATGTCAATGTCGCGTTGACGGACGACGTCGAACTCTCCGCCGACATGACCACCGGGATTGCAGACGCGGACGCCGGAGCGTGCCCGGCCGGCCCGGCCACCGTCGCGTAAGCCGCGCCTCCCGTGCCCGCCACACTGGCCAACGTCACTCCTATCAACAACTTGCGATTCATCAGTTCCTCCACAGTCGGTGTTTGGTTGTGTGAATTGAACGACATCCGCACCCAAGGACTTGCCACCGTCGATCCAAGAAACGTCCGAGAATGTGCACCCATTCGCCGCTTCCGAATCGCGCCGCCCGACCGAGCTGCGCGGGCGCTTAGCGGACGACGTCGTGCGGTTCGTCGGCGATGGAGAGGAAGTTCTCGTCCTCTTGTGCGAAGTGCAGCTCGAGCAGTGCGTACAACCCGTAGAGCAATCGCTGGAGATCACGTGCGTCATCGTGCGACGGAGGTCCATCCCCGACACGCTCAATGACCAGCGCCACTTGCGCGGTGAGACGGGCGATCTCGGCGTGAGCTCGACTCATTGTCCCAGTCGGATCGGTGCCGCCGAGCGCTTGCGCGATGACCGGATAGAGCAACCGATCCTCGTCGGCTTCGTGTGGGGCGATTTGGTCCACCAGCAGTCGATGCGCCAGGTGCACAACGACCATCGCCGCCTCGGTGTCGTCGGTGCCGAGAGACTCGGCCGCCTCGCGCAGCATGGCGATGTCGGGTCGAAGGGTGAGGTGCGCCGTTGCGAACCGGCGCGCCAGCACCTCGCCGGTTTCGTCGAGGCGGACCTCGTCCCGGCCGACACGCAGCGCCCGGAGAGCGTTCAGGATCACGGTGACGTCGATGATCTCCTGGAGCAACGCTCCGACCGCCGGCGGCAGGAACCCCGCCGCCGCTGCGCCCATCGCGAGTAGGGACAACGCCATGCCGACGACCACGCTCTGCATCGCGATGCGGCGCGCGCGACGCGCGATCAGATGTGCCTCGCCGAGGCGATCCAGACGGTCGACGGTGAGAACGATGTCGGCCGTCTCCGACGAGGCCGTCGAGCCACGCGCTCCGATCGCGACACCGACCGTCGCCGCGGCGAGCGCAGGCGCGTCGTTGATGCCATCGCCGACCATGATCGTCGACCCAGTTGTTGTCTCACGCCTCACCACGTCCACCTTGTCCGATGGGGACTGTTGAGCAGCGATGTCGTCGACACCGAGCATCGCCCCGACCGAGGCCGCGATCTCGCGGCGGTCCCCCGTCACCATCACCACCCGCCGGATCCCGCTCTGGCGCAGGGTACGGATCGTCCGTGCTGCATCCGGACGAATCGGATCAGCGAGGATCAACGCACCGGCGGGAGCACCATCGATGCCGACAAAGACACAGAGAGCGCCTTCGAACTCCGACAGCGAACGACTTCGGGCAACCCACGGTTCATCGCCCTCGATCGCGGTCCAGCGTCCGTTGCCCACGGTCACGGACTTCGCACCGACCATGCCGCGGATGCCGGCCCCGGCCAGCTCGGTCGTCGCAGTCGGCATCAGCAGTACAAGGCCTCGTTGCCGCGCCGAACGCACGATGGCAGACGCGAGGACGTGTGGGGACACCTGATCGAGTGAGGCTGCCAGTTGCAGGATCTGCTCGGTGTCGTACCCTTCGGCGGCGATCACCTCGATGATGGTCGGTCGCCCGGCTGTGAGCGTCCCGGTCTTGTCGAACAACAGCACGTCGGCGCCGGCCAGCGCCTCGAGCGCGCCGCCACCTTTGACCACAACGCCTCGGCGCGCGCACCGGGACAGGCCGGCCACGATCGCCACAGGCGCGGCCAGGATCATCGGGCACGGTGTGGCGACCACGAGCACAGCGACTGCGCGAACAGCATCGCCGGAGACAAGCCAGGCCAGGCCTGCCACAGCGAACGACACAGCGAGGAACGCGACGGCGAATCGGTCCGCCAGACGAACGAATGGAGAGGTCGACGCGGATGCCTGCTCGACGAGACGGACGATTCCGGCGAATGTCGAGTCGGACGAGGTCGTCGTCGCAACGAGATCAAAGGGACTGCCGGCGTTCGTCGTTCCGCTGCGGATGACTTCACCGATGTCGCGCCGGACGGGGAGGGATTCCCCTGTCAATGCACTCTCGTCGAGCACGGCAGCGCCGGCGGACAAGGTCCCGTCGACCGGCACGACCTCGCCGGGTTGGATCAGCAGCACATTCCCGACTGCCACATCGTCGAGCGAACAGTCTGCGAGTGACGTTCCGGAATACCGGTGGGCGAGCTTCGGGCCGTGCTCCAGCAGGAGGCGCAACTCGCGCTCGGCACGGCCCTCAGCCCAACCCTCCAGCGCTCGCCCGGTCGTGAGCATGACGGTGATCAGTGCTCCTGCGACGTATTCGCCGATCAGCAAGGTGCCGATGAGGGCGGCCAAGGCAATCAGATCGACACCGATCCGGTGGTGCCACATCGACTGACCGACCCACACCACCGCCAGGACCGCACCGAGCACCGTCGTGATGATCCAGAGCGTCGCGGCCAACCCCCTCACGCCGCCGAGGAATGCAAGCCCTCCCCCAACCAGCCCGACAACCGATGCGCACAACGAGCCCACCTGTGCGAGGCGCGCTGAACTGACACTCGACCTGTGATTGATCGGCGCCGACTGATCCGCTCGAGCCTGGCGAGTTCGCATGCAACCATGGTGACCAGTCCCATCGGATGCGGCCAGAGCCGGAAGTCCCATGTTCTCTCAGGGTGCAGTTTGCCGTGCGGGCGGGCTCCACTCAGACCGTGCGGCCGAGGAACGCCGCCAGGTGATCCGCTGCCGAGGCACCGTCCGGAGCCGGCTTCTCCGGGCTGAACGGCTTCTGCCCGTCGGTTCCGCAAAAAGCGGGCTGGATGAACTGACGAGCACCGGCCCCAGAGGTCAGCGGCAAGGTCGGGGTCCAGGTCGGTCGATAGACCTGTCGCATCGTGCCGAACGGCAGAGTGAGGGACGGGGGCTCTTTGATCTGACCGGTCCCGAACGGTCTGGTCGACGGGCTCAGCGTCATGGTGCGGTACCGTGACACGGTGACGGAGATGTCGATGGAGTGCGGTGGTTGCCAAGACAGAGGAGTCACACATGCCATCGACTGACCGAGGTGTGCTGGCCGAGTTCATCCATCGCTCACTGCTGATCGAGCCCGATTCGCTGGGAATGCTCGCCGATCTGACAGCTGCGGTTTTGGGTGCACACTCAGGCCGACTGTTCGTCGCCGACTACGCATTGCGCCAGCTCCGTGAGTTACGAGGGGACGCCACGACCGGTGAGGAGTTCGTGCTCGACGGGACCATCGCCGGCCGAGCGTTCGCGTCGGGTGTTTGGGTGGAACACGGTGAGCGACCGGTGACCGTGTGGGTTCCGCTGTCCGAAGGGAGCGAACGGATCGGTCTGCTCGAGCTGATCTTCGATGAGTTGTCGTCCTGGGAGGCGGCGTCGGTGGATGTGGATGACGTCGCCAGAACGATGATGTTGATGATCGTCAGCGGACGACGCTACACCGATGTCGTGCTGCAGGCCCGGCGAGCCCGGCCATTGTCAGACGCCGCAGAAGCACAATGGGACCTGCTCCCGCCGTTGTCATACGCGGGCACTCACGTCACGGTCAGCGGGCTCTTGGAGCCCGCCTACTCGATCGGCGGCGATTCGTTCGACTACGCGATCAACCCGGGCCGGTTGGACCTCGCGATCGTCGACGCGGCCGGACACGGCTTACCCGCCGTCTTAATGGCCTCCGCGGCGATCAACACGCTGCGTAACGCTCGCCGAGAGCATCGAACCTTGGACGACGCGTACCGGCAGGCTGATCGGCGGATCGCTGAACAGTTCGGGCAGTCCTACTACGTGACAGGGCAGATCGCGACCCTCGACACGGGCAGCGGACGATTGACGTGGCTCAACGCCGGACACGTCCTGCCGCTGCTGGTCCGTAACGGTTCATTCGTCGGAGAACTCGAATGCACGCCGTCGATGCCGATGGGCCTCGGCGGACGCGTCGTCCAAATCGCAGTCGAGCTGTTGCAGTCCGGAGACCGGGTTCTGTTCCACACCGACGGTGTCAGCGAATCGCGCTCCCCTGACGGCACCCTGTTCGGGACCGAACGGCTCGCCGACTTTCTCGTACGCGCAACAATGGACGACGTGTCTGTAGCCGAGACCATCCGTCGACTCTCAGCAAACGTGGTCAGCCACGTCGGAGCCGGGTTGAAAGACGACGCAACGATGTTCCTCGTCGAGTACACGAACCACCACAATGAACCAGCCGCTGTCCTTTCGTCAGGTCCTTCGAGATCCTGAGAGTGATTCCGATCAGCGTGCGCTACAGCGCGGAAGTTCGCGACACGAGTGTGAGTACCACCGTTTTGCGAAATGAGTATCGGTTGCTCATGACGGAATCGGCGGGCTGTCGTTCAATGGCTCCACATCGCACCGATCGCGTGCGCGCACAGAGGAGCAAGGTCTCATGGGACTGTTCAAGAGCGTCAAGGACATGAAGAGCATGGTCAGCGCAGCGCCGGGTCTGATCGACCAGGCCAACCAGATGTCCGCAAACGCCCGCGCGATGCAGCAGGCACAGGCGTACCAGACCACCGGCACGGCGGCAATGGCTCCTGCGGATGTCTTCGAGCCCATCGCCGGCGTGGAGCTGGCGACGTTCGCCCAGATCTCGGCCGGGCTCGCCCAGTACGGCTACGACCAGACCAAGGCGGTCGGCCTCGCGGCTGCCCAGGGAATCGATTCGACGAGCTGGCAGGCAGCACTCGATGGCTGGAACCAGCGCATCGCTTCCCACCCGGCTGTCGCGCAACGCTTCAACGCGCTGTACACAGGGCGTGGTTGATGGGCATCTTCAAGGACTACCGCACGCTGTCCAAGCAGACGCGCGACATGTCGGCCCGACACGACGTCGCCGGCAGCTTGTCGACGATGCAGGCCAAGATGGAAGCATTGAACAACTCGATGAGCAACGCTGCGACTGGCCGGGCGATGCTCCAGGGTATTGGTTGTCGGGCGTCGGTGATCTCCGCGCAACCGACCGGCGCATCGGTGAACGGCGGTCAGGTGACGGCCGTCGAGCTGCTCGTGCTCGTCGCCGGGCGCCCACCGATGTCGGTGAGCACGACCGAGATCGTGCCGCAGATGTACCTCGCCCGGACCGTGCCGGGCAGCAGTATTCAGGTGCGGATCATGCTCGACGATCCATCCGACGTGTTCATCGATTGGACCGCCGCCTGAGCAATCTGCGGCGCTGAAACATCGTCGCATATGGTTACCAAGTGAGCTATCGCTCGACGTGACGTGCTCGTTCAACTCAACGACGACCATCTCGACCAACTCGCCAAGTGATCGATGGTCCGCGGCAGTCGGCCGCTGCGCGCACGGTGTCATCGATTGGTGGCACACCCTCGTTGCGGATCAGCGTCGAGCGTGCGGGTGCAGCGTCGAGACCAGACGCGATGCGCCGAGCCGACGTGCTGGCTGATCAACCGCAACGGATACGGTTGGGAGGTGCAATTTCTGTGCGCCATCACGTTTCTCGGCTCCTCTCAGCTGGCGCAGTCTCGAGGTGATCGGCTCGAAGCATGTTCGTGGGTTGAAGGATCATCGTGTTGGTAGCGGGTGTGGATGTCGGCGGTACCAACATCGAAGTCGGGATTGTCGATGACCGGCACCGGGTTCAGGAGCGCGACAAGAGCGGCACTCCTCGATCGAGTCCCCACAAGATCGGACGCACGATAGTGAAGCTGATCGAGGGTCTTGGTGATGTGCCTTTGGAGCGATCGGGATCGGGATCCCCGGTGTGATCCACAAGGGTCGTGTTCTCGAGGTGCCGAACCTTGCCGGCTGGGATGATTCGTTCGACATCGTCAGCATGATCGAGGATCATTTCGGTGTGCCTGTTGCACTGGGCAACGACGCCAACGTTGGCCTGCTCGGTGAGTGGCTTGTTGGTGCCGCGGTCGGTGTCGACGACGTCCTCGGAGTGTGGATGGGCACTGGCATCGGCGGGGGCTTGATTCTCGATGGTCGTCCGTTCACTGGCTTGCGGGGCTCGGCTGGCGAGATCGGCCATGTCGCCACCCACTACGGTGGCGCGCTGTGCACCTGTGGTCGGCGAGGGTGACGAACTCGCCGTCGAGTTGTTCGACATGGCCATTGAGGTGGTGGCCGGGGGCATCGGATCGGCGATCAACATGGTCGATGTCGAGCTCGTCGTCATCGGCGGCGGCATGGCAGAAAGGCTCGGGCAGGATCTCGCTGATCGCATCGGTCACGAAGCCCGCCAATGGATCTTGCATCCCAGCCCGAAGTTGAAGTTCGTGGTTGCGGCGTTCTTCAGGACGTCTGGCCAGTACCAGTTCGGCTTGGCCTGTGCGAGCTTGGCGCCGCTCATTCGCTCCGTTCGACCATCTCCTGCGTCGCCGGTGGAAACCGAAGCTGTCAGATCAACACGTTGACGAACACCTGCCATGCAAGGAGCGACTTCGCAATCAGGCTGAGATACATATAAACGCGCTCGCCGAACAGGTAGGCCGCCCACCGGCCACGGCGCCGGTACTGCAACCACTGGTTGATGGCGAAGCAGTTGAAAAACAGGAACAGTGAGACGAAAATGCCGTAGACGAACTTGGGCACCGAGGAGCCGGCGCCAACCAGGTACACGGCGATCGCTGCCCAGGGGAAGATCCCGGCGATGCATCCGAAGATGAACGGGGTCCACAAGATCCGCTCCTCGCCCGCCCCGTTCGTCGTCTCCATCAGCCAGCCGAAGAGAATCATCGACACATTCACACCGAACAATGCGAGCAGTCCGGCGATGTCGGTAACCCCGGTCAGCCCGGCGATCACGACAATCATGAGCGACGCCGAAAGGGAGTACTCGACCCATCGGAAACGGTTGCGGTGATGTTGCAACTCGTTCACGTACCGATCGAAGCCCCACGGCGAGACGACGAGCGCGTGGAAGAAGGACGAAAGTAGGGCAAAGCCGGCGACAGCCCATCCGAGCCGGTACGAGAACAGGTGATCCACCACGAGCGGCCGATCCGGTTGCCCAGGCGGTCCGTTCGCAAACACACCGGTGATCGGCAATGAGCGACCGTTTGACAGCGTGATCATCAAGATCGCCTGCACTCCGTGAAGGGCAGCGAGACTCGCATTCACGCGACGCAGCCGACGCCGCGCACCAACATCAATCTCAAGAACCACGCCGTTTACCACTGGAAGCTCCTTTCCAAACGGTCAACATTGCACAGATCGAACGACTTCACCGAACCCAGCTCGACGTCGCAGGACGAGCATCTCCCACGGCCACACATTCCATCGATCGTGCGTCGTTGCTGAGCGAACCGAACCGTCCGGCGTTGTGGGTGCCTGCCAGAAAGAGAAGGAATCCGAGTCCCATGAGCGCACGGACGGACACAGGCGCATCAACGTGGGCCCAACCCTGAGATCTACAACCCGATCCCATCCACCCTCCACTCAAGCACGTCCTCGCCTTGGATCTCGATGTGCGGACCCTTGGCCGAGCCATCGAGACGGATCGGCACGATGAACATCCGGGTTGGCGTCGTGCCGATCACGCAACGCTTCATCCAACCCCTTTGGCGGAACACCGTCAGCATCGTGCCAATCAGCTGTTCCTCCGCGGGCAACAGCCGCCTCAGCGACTCCTGCGCGTTGCCGAACACACGGCTGCCCCGATCCTGTCCTCCACCGGCCAACCCGTTCTCGCCCATGATGCGACCGTGGCACAAGGCGGGCGCCTGAGCTCTCGGTGCACGCGACGAGGTGAACCTCGCCAAGTCGATCTCGTCCGACTCGTAGACCTCTGCGTGCGCAGTAGCAGCGACGAATCGACCGTGATTGTGAACAAGAGCGCAACGAGTGATCGCATCAATGTCGAGATGTCTGCCCGAACAGACTGCACCGTCGCCGGAAACTCAAACTACGTCGTCCAATTCGGCGTCCAGTACGCCAGTGTCGGTGATCGTCGTCGGGGCTGAGCGCCCGACGATGACGAGGACAATCGTGCCCACTGCCGCTGCCACGAGGGAGGCGAGCAGTGTTCCGATCTTGGCATCGGTCCGCAACGCGGGGTCATCGAAGGCGAGGCCGGCGATGAACAGCGACACGGTGAAACCGATGCCCGCCACGGCTGCGACACCGAGAACATGGCCCCAACGCACCCCGTCGGGGAGACGTCCGATGCCGAGGCGGACGGCGATCCAGCTGAAGGCAGAGACGCCGACGAATTTGCCGACGACGAGGGCGACAGCCACCCCCGCCAGGACGGCCGAAGGTGAGCTGATCGCTTCGGAGCTCAGAGGAATGCCGGCGTTGGCCAACGCGAACACCGGCACGATCAGGTAGCTCGTCCACGGGTGCAGGCTGTCGATCAGTCGGTCGCATGCGGACACCGACCCGCGGATCAGGATCGCCGTCGCGCGCACCTGATCAGCCTGGATGTCGGCGACGTTGTCGAGGACATCGACGAGCTGTTCAGCCTCGAGCTCGGTCTGCGCCGGGCGTGCCGGGGTGAGCAGACCCATCACGACACCGGCGATCGTCGCGTGGATGCCGGATTCGTACACTGCCAGCCAGAGAGCCAGGCCGGCGACCACGTACATCACCGGGTACACGATTTGAGCGCGATGCATGATCCACACCACGCCCGCAATGACCGCAGCGGCCGCGACGAACCGGAACTCGACCTGAGCGGTGTAGAAGACGGCGATCACCACGATGGCACCGATGTCGTCGACGATCGCCAGGGTCAGCAGCAGGATCTTCACCGCTGGCGGTACTCTCGGGCCGAGCAGGGCGACAACTCCGAGCGTGAACGCGATGTCTGTCGCCATTGGGACGCCCCAGCCGTGTGAGCCAGGGCCCCCCGCATTGAATGCCAGATAGATCGCCGCCGGAACCACCATGCCGCCGAGTGCGGCCATGGCCGGAAGGGCCACGGCGCGCCGGTCACGCAACTCGCCCGTGACGAGCTCTCTTTTGATCTCCATGCCGACCACGAAGAAGAAAACGGCCATCAACAAGTCGTTGACGACGTGTCCGACGTCTTCGCTGAACGAGACGGAACCGACCTCGAACCGAACCCCTGTCGACCACAACGACTCGTACGCGTGCTTCCACGGCGAGTTCGCCCAGATCAGCGCGACGAGCGTCGCAATGACGAGGACGATGCCACCTGCAGCCTCGATGTGCGAAAAGCGAATGATCGGTCGAATGGCGCGAGCGAGCGGACGGTCACTTTGCAGGAAGGTCGGCTGTGCGCTTGAAATCCTTGGGGGCGTCATGGTGTACTCCTCGGGGTCGCTGAAACCACGCCGACCAGACTTCCCGACACAACCGTCGTCGAGTCTATCGCTGCGAGCAGGATCGGGCCACGTGCGCGATGAGGTGTCGAAACCGCAGCGCGACACGACACCCGCTCGGAACTCGAATCCGACCGGATGGGGCCGATGGAACTTCGAATGCAGGAACCAACAGCTATCCATTCGCCGAGGACCCCCTTGTGGTCACGAAGTACGTCGGCGCCCGAGCTCGTGATGGGAGAGTGACACCACCGTCACCAGGCGATGGATGCCGGACTGGTGGATCGGCCAGGCACGTCGGGCGTACCGGCGCTTCGATAGTCGAGGATCGCGACCGCCTGCTGGACTGAGCGGACGATCGAACTCACTCGGTCGACGTTGTGCAGGACCAACGGCATCGAGACCAATTCTCCTGGCGAGACGATGACTGTCTCGGCGACGTCGCTTCGAGACTCGATCAGGGCGTAGATGCATCCGACGCCGCGGCGATCGATCCCGGAAACAAAGGAGAGATCAAGAATCAGGTGATCCTCGTCCTGGACGAATGCGAATGCCTCGAGGAGGAGATCGTCCGTCGGACCGTCGATGGTTCCGTCGAGGCGGAGCAGAGTCCTGCCCCGCTCTCGAATCACGTCGATGTCGAACATAGAGCAATCATCGTGGGGGTTTGTGTCGGATTCGTGCCGAAGCGGTCGCGATCGATCCTGACCTCAGGAATCCGTGACGCCCTCGCGTAGGCCGAGGTATTCATCGCGAGACAACGCCTGGCTACTCGACTCTCCGGTCAACACCGGGACGGCGATCGGACTTTCGCCATCGGTGAACTGGACGCTTCCGACTCCAGGCAGATCGGTCAGGGTGAGCACGAGCTGCCCGACAGCGAGGAGTTGATCAGCAACAGGGATGTCGGCGAACGATGCCGAGAGCTCGACCGTCACGGTGCCGCGCGTGAGGTGCGAATCACCGACGACTGTGGCGTCCAGCAGCGCCGACCGGATTCGGTTGTTCTCATCGGCGCGGCTCGGTCCAACCAGCAGGCCCGCCACGACGGTCTGCACATCGACCGGTGCCCCGACCTGGTGTCGAATGGCGACGAGTCGATTGCCCTGAACGAACCAGAGCGTCGCGTACGCCGTCGAGCCGGGGTCGGGCGCCACAACCGTGTCGGATGCACGGAGCGCGGCCGGAAGTTCGGCCGGAGCCACTGGCTCGGCTGAGTTCTCGGCGGGAAATCCACACGCGGTGAGCGCGACCGCCAGAGCGAGCATCATTGCAGACGCGCAACGCTTTAGCTCCATCGCACCCCCCTCGGGATACGGACCACGAATCGGGCGCCACCGAAGGGAGAGCCGGTCACCTCGACCGTCCCACCGTGGAGACGGACGTGCTCGTCCACGAGCGACAGCCCGAGGCCGGTGCCTTTGGGCTTGTCGATCGGTTGGTCTCGTGATCCCCGATTGAATCGACCAAAGATCGCGGTCCGTTCGTCCTCGGGTACGCCCGGCCCGGCATCGTCAACGGTGACGACCAGATGGTCGTCCTCCAGATCGGTCGTGATCGCGACTATTCCTCCTGCGTAACGGTCGGCATTCTCGACAAGGTTGGCAACGACGCGTTCGAATCGTGTTCCGTCGAGCGGGAAGAGCCCCGATGGGCGCATCCGGTCATCGAAAAGCGCTGGATCACAGTCGGCTTGTGCCATCACGGCGGTGATGACCGTCGCAACGTCGATGTCGGTCAGATCGAGCGTGGCAATCCCGGCGTCGATTCGGGAGATCTCCAAGAGCTCCAATGTCAACCTCCTGAATCCTTGCAATTGCTGCTCGAGAACATCCATCGCGAACACGCCCCGCTCGGAGAGGTCGCTGCGCCTGGCCAGACTGACCGCTGACCCCATCGCGGTGAGTGGGGTTCGCAACTCGTGGCTGACATCAGCCGTGAATCGTCGCTCGCGTTCGATCCGTTCCTCGAGTGACGACGCCATTTCGTTGAACGATGATGCGACCTGGTGCAGGTCCGGATCGTCACCGTCGTCCAGACGATGCGACAAGTCACCTGCACTGATGGCTCGCGCCGACGCACCGACGATACCCAACGGGCGAATGAGTCGACGAGGGTCAACCATCCTGCCGCTGCGCCGCCGAGTGTCGTGACCGATGCAGCAGCGAGTAGCACACGAGCGAGTACGGACATGGTCCGTGCGTACTCCTCTGCAGAGACGAACTCGTAGTACTGCGCGTTCCGGCCTGGAATCGTGATGCCATAGATGAGGTAGGGCTCTCCATTGACGACGGCGCGCTGATGGCCGGCGCCATTCGTGGCGACCACCGACAGCAACGATGTCGGCACTGCTGTCTCGCTGAGCTGGACGACGACGGCGTACCAGATCCCGTCGACGCGCAGTACTGCTCGGGCATTCGTGGTCGACCGGAGCGTGTCGAGCACGTCGCTGGGACGGATCTCGCCGCCGGCCAGCTGCCCTTTGACAACAAGCGCGTTCAACGTCACCTGTCTCGTCGCGAGTGCCTCTCGCTTGTCCAGCAGATACCAACGGACGAGTTGGTAGGTAGCCGTGCTCAGAACGATGGACAGCACCAAAGCCATCGCGACGAACGCGACCGCGGATCTGGCACGCAGTCCCCGCATGCGTCGACGGATGTTCAACGCACCAACTTGTACCCGAGGCCGCGAACCGTGAGGAGATGCGCTGGTTCACCGGGGCTGTCCTCGAGCTTGGACCTCAGTCGCGCCACATGCGTGTCGACCAGGCGCCCGTCGCCGTCGAGCGGATGGTCCCAGATCATCTCGAGAAGTTGCTGTCGTGACCACAACCGACCGACCTGGCTTGCCAGGTGGCACAGCAGGCGGAACTCCGTCTTTGTCAACGGAACAGGGTGCCCACCCTTGAGCACAACGCCCTCGGATTCCTTGATCACAACGTCGCCGACCGTCACCCGATGCACCGCCTCGCGACGGTGGACGCGTAGTTGGACCCGGACGCGGGCGAGAAGCTCGTGATCTTCGAACGGCTTCGTCACGTAGTCGTCGGCGCCCAGTTCGAGTCCGGCGACGATGTCGTGACTGTCCGGCCGCGCCGAAACGATGATGATGGGCACCTCACTCTGACGGCGGATCGTGCGGCACACATCAAATCCGCTCATGCCCGGGAGCCGCAGATCCAACAGGATCAGATCGATGCCCCCGGCACCGAATGCCTCGACGGCCGCCGTTCCAGAAGCCGCTTCGACAACGTCGTAGTCGTGATCCGTCAGAAGAAACGCAGCAGCGAACGGATCGTGTGGTCGTCTTCGGCGACCAAAAGGCGTTCCGGCATACCCCTCGAGCTTACGGTGTCTGCCTGCTGCCGACCGTTTCGGTGGCTTCTCGTCAGGTGTTCGCGTCGTCCTCACGTTGACAGACCGCCGGTTGTCTCGCTCACCGGAACGTCCGAGGGGCCCGGTGGTGGTCGTGGCACAACGTCACCGTCCATGGGGTTGCAGCACCCGGGAACCCTGTGCGACAAACGAACGTCGAAAGACCATGTCCAGAACGACCCGAAACACGCTCAACTCGCTGATTTGTCTCGCTGCGACGTTGGCAGCCATCATCGCCGTGACTGCCTGCGGCCGCGACGATGGGCCGGAGTTCAGCGCGACGACCGCTGGCGTTGCGCCGATCCGCTATACAGCGCCCACGGAGCCGAGCGACCCACCGCTGTCCCATGGCACATCGGCGGATCAAACGAGCGGCAGAACGACGCCGGATGCCACGATGGAATCGACGACATCGACGACATGGACCACATCGACGGAGGGGACCATGCCGACTGAGCCGGGCCCATCATTGCCAGCACTGACAGCGCGACCGGTCGTGCAACTCACGGTGCAGGGGATGTTCCCGGTGACGCGGCCTTTCCTCGGGAATGGGCCGAAAGCGGTCGTGTACGACGACGGCACTCTGCTCGTGTCCTTTCGCGGCAACGCCGGCACCGAGCCGCAAGTCTGGCCCTACGAGGTCGGCCACGTTGATCCACGCGTCATCACGGCGCTGCTCGCCTCTGCCGACGAGCACGGCTTGCTTGCCGAGCCGCGCCCGTACGCACCGAACGCCGCTGTGGTCGATGCGCCCCGAACGACGCTCGTCCTCGTGACGACTGACGGCATCTACCGCCACGTCGCCGATGGTTTGGTGGGCGAAGAAACTGATCCCCAGCGGCTGGCCTTGCGACGGTTCATCGGCGAGATCGAGACACTGACGATGGAGGTGGAACCGGCCTCACCATTCTTCGAGCCGACGCAGATGGCGATCGTTGCCGCCTCCACTGACCCGGTGTCGGCTGCCAACGAGGATTGGCCCGACGACAGCGTGCAACTCGCAACTGCGACAAAATGCACTGTCGTGAACGATCCCGCCACCGTGCGGAAGTTGAACGACGCTCTCGCCCGCGGCCAATACCGGCAGGGCGGAGCGTCCTACATCGTCGCCTCGCGCATCCTCCCGCCCGGCACGACATGCTGAACAAGGGCCGGGGTGCGCGAGGCCGGTGCGATCATCTTGCCGATCCCGAGCCTCGTACTCATCCTGTTCGAGTGGGCGAAGTTGATCGACGACGCACTCGTCGAGATCGGTCGATGGGCTTCTTCCATGCCGGGGGACTTCGAAGTGAACGCAGTCCGGGTACTCACCTGTGCGGGGGACCGGGTAGCAGTGATGGTCGGCCGCGCAGGCACGGGAAAGACCCACACCCTGGGCACGCTTCGCACCGTCTACGAAACCGCCGGGTGGAATGTCATCGGACTCGCACCCGCAGCCCGAGCGGCACGCGAACTCCAAGACGGCGCTGAGATCACATCGACCACGATCGCCCGCCACCTGGTCGAACAACGAGACATCACCGCGACCACCCTGGTCGTCGTCGACGAAGCCGCGATGGCCGGCAGCCGTGATGTCGCGCGCTGGTCGATCAAGCCACCCGAGTCGGGGCAAAGATCGTGCTGGTCGGCGACCACCACCAACTCCCCGAAGTCGCAGCAGGCGGCGCATTCCGAGCCGCGCTCGACACCCTCGACGGGCGGGTGGTCGAGCACACCGTTAACCGCCGCCAAACACATCGCTGGGAACAAGTTGCCCTCGATCAGCTCCGCAACGGCGGCGTCCCCACAGCATTCTGTCCAACGCCTCGAAGTACAACAGGGCAACCTCCAACGACTCAACCGTCGCACGATGTCGCCCGCCGAGCACGAAGCGCTGCACATCGAACTCGTCAAAATCGGCGGAGAACTGCGCCAGGCGCGCAGCGACCGCGCCGCCGAGCAAGCCTTCAACCGCTGCGCCCCGAACCCCATCGACGACGCCCGCAGTACCCGGATCGCCACCCTCGCTGCCGACACGCTCACGACCCAGCCGGCGTGGGTCATCGACCACGTCCGCTACCTTCACGGCAACCAGCAGCTGACTGCCACAGAGCCAGCTGAGCCGGCTCCCGAATCATCGCAGCGGCTGCCCACCTCGACCCGCACGGCGACCTCCCGGCTACCTGGCCGACGCCACCGGCACTTGTCGATCAGCTCCGCCCTATTGGCATCGAAGTCGGGTTTCGATACGTGACATCCCCAGATCACCATGGCCGCATGACGTCTTCCAAGTCCACCGCCGATCGCATCGGGGGCCAGTCCGATGTTCCCGCACGACATCTGCGCGTCAGCATTCCCGAGGCAGCAGAGATGCTCTCCGTGTGCCGGACGAGCATCTATGAACGCATCTGAAAGGACGAACTCACTGCAGTCCATATCGGCCGGAGTGTCCGGCTCGCCGTCGAGCAGCTCGAGCGATTCGTCAGCGATCGCGTTGCGCAGAGCATTTGAGCTGACGACCAACCTGCCGCTTGCGAGTTGACCTGAGTTGACGTTCTGGTAGGTTGGTTACATGTCAGCAACCATTCGCGAGGTCCTCGATCGAGTCGCGGCAACCATCGGACCGACGTTCGCAGCCGAGGACGTCGATCGGGTCGCGGAGGCAATGGTGCGCGCCGCACATGCTGAGACGGCCAACGATGAGTATCCGAACGGCGCAACGATGGCCCGCATTCTCGGGACCTCGAAGCAGAACATCCAACAGCGCGCCGCACGCGGGACGCTGCTTCACATCGCAGACGAGCAAGGTGTCCGTTACCCGCTGTGGCAACTCGTGGATGGCGCCGTGCCAGCGGCCATCGGCCGTTTCACCTCAGAAGCGCACCATCGTGGCCTCAACGACACATCGCTCGTCCAATGGGTGGAAGCTGACCCTGAACGAATCGCTCAGTTCCGCGCAGGCAATCTGATCGAACTGGCTGCACTGCTGCCCACCGAGATCGTTGCGATCGCTCGTCGACGGGTACGCGGGCCGGCGAGCGAGATCACCGACGAGCGCCCAACCGCGCCGCGTATCCAGGGTCTGAGCAGAAATTTTGTTCGAGCGGACGACGACAATCGACGGGGCACTCGTCGAGATCGGTCGTTGGGCATCCTCCCTGCCGGGTGACTTTCCGGTGGACGCAGCCGACCGAGACGACGGCATCACGGATGTCACCGTCAATTGCGCTCTGCTCTCATCCAGTATTCGACTGTCTGGGGACCCTGCATCTGTTCGAGGGCGATGGCAGGGTCGATGTTCGCAGCTACCGCTTCGACGTCCGCTACGGAACCACCCTTGTTCGGCGGCATGACTGCCATCCAGGCCACGAGCACGAGCCCGGCATGACGGGACCCGAGCATCAGCACGTTCGAATCGGCCATACCGACAGAAGAATCCCCGCGAGGCCGCAGACGTTGGAGTCTCTCAGAGTCAAACTCGTCCGAGCCAATCTGCAACACGCGGCGGAACGGTAGTCGTCGTTTGCTGGGTGCCATGTCGACCCGGAAGGTTGTGGCGTTGTCTCGTCAAGGTGTTCCTGCGATGGTTCACTTCAAGAGTGAACGACGAAAGCGAAGATCCTGAGTGCAGCAAGGCATGAGGCAGCTCACGCATTGGCGTGCATCGGCACCGGCCGCGACCACGTTTCAGCTCGGGTTTTCAGGTCTTCTTCGGGGCGATGGAAGGGCGAGTCCATTTGCGAAGAGAGCAGCAATTACTCGGTTCGCCCAATTGCACGAGCGCCATGTCGGTCGTTGAGCTGGTGGACGCGAACGACTTGATTCGGCTGCCGTAGGGCGACGCAATCAGCGCAGATGACATGAGGGTGCCCCGGCCGAAACCGGGGCACCTGCGCGTGGGTTGGCGATCAACTCGGGGCCGGGCAGCCGCCGGCCGCAATTGCCGACATGGTCTTTCCGTTGACCGCATTCGTCACCGCATTGGGAGTGAGCAGGTACTTGGTCGACGCAGTCCGCAGAAATCCGCTAGCTGCCAACGTTGCGTCTGCCTTGGCGCCAACCACGACGCCAGTCGGGACAGTGCCCTGACCTGTGTACGGGATCTCCGTCCCGCCGTACCTTGCAAAGTAGGACTCGACAGCGGTCTCGATGGTCTTCTGATCCGTTCGACAAGCGCTGGTGGTTCCCTTGTCGGTGGTACCACGCACCGCGAAGACCGTCACTGCGGCCAAGATGCCGAGAATCACGATGACAATCAGCAACTCGATCAAGGAGAAACCCTTGTTCCCACCGCTGGACTCTTCGGTCCCTGAATACGTCTTGATGTTGAGTTCGTTCCTTCCGTCTCTGCACACCAGGGACTGCGCTGCGGAATCCCTGATGAAAGCTCATCGCCGCATCATCCAATTTCGGCGTCGGCCAGGCGAGTGTGAGGAGATTTCTGAAGTCTTGACACATCACGCACTCACTGCGCTCGGCGGCGATGGCCCCGCTGAGCAAGAACGAGACGTTGCGAGTGCTCGACGAGACCGGCCGGCTCGTGCGTGAACGGGCCCGAGGACGCCCGTCTGCTCGCCGACCGGCCGACAACCGCTGAGTCGAGGTTCAAGGTTTCGTCGTGCGGCGTCGATGGACTCCTGCCATCGAAGCAAGGTGGTCGGAGACCTCAGTGTCCGGTCAACAGCGGGATTCAAGGCTTGTTGATTGGTACATCTGCA